>CABQAB010000228.1 GCA_902461985.1 uncultured Bacteroidales bacterium
CCTACCCTCGCCAAAAGAGGCCCCACGACCATGACGGAACCCCTCAGACGGGCACATTTGCGGACAAATTCTTCACTCTCGATGAATTCCTCGTTCAAATCAGCGGCATTGAATATATACTCCCCTTTCTCTTCCCTCGTGACCTTCACCCCCATCTCCTCCAGGAGCAGGATCAGGTTCTTGACGTCCAGGATTTCCGGGACATTGCCTATTCTGACGTCTTCTCTGGTCAGCAGGACCGCCGAAATCACTTCCAAAGCTTCGTTTTTCGCCCCCTGAGGCTCTATGATTCCGCTCAGTTTATGTCCTCCCTCTATTACAAATGAACTCATCCTTCAACAGTTTTTATATTCAATACTTTTTCCTTATTATATTGAGACCGTCCCTTATCGGCAGGATCACGTTCTCGACCCTTTCGTCAGCCGCAACCATCTCGTTGAATTTCAGTATTCCCTGAGTCTGACGGTCTCCGGGCACCTCCGCCGCACACACTTTCCCGTCCCAGAGCACATTGTCCGCTAAAATCCAGCCGCCCTCGCGCACAAGCGGGAAAACCAGCGAATAGTAGTCGCAATAATCCCTTTTGTTGGCATCGATGAACACGAGGTCATACTGCCCTTCGTCCCGGAATGACTCCAGAGTCTTTTTGCAGTCGCCTATATGCAGGCTGATTCTGTCTTCCAGACCGGCTTTGGAAAATGCTTCCATTATCAGGTCTTCGAGTTCGTCGTTAAGTTCGAGCGTGTCAAGATGCCCGTCTTCGGGAAGCGCGGAGGCCATGCATATTGACGAATAACCCGTGAAAGTGCCCAGTTCGAGCACCCGTTTCGCAGCTGTCATAGACACTATCATACGTAGCAGTCCACCCTGTACCGGACCGGAAAGCATACGCGCATGGTTGGTCCGCAGACTGGTCTGTTTTTCAAGCCAGCGGAGGACCGGCGGGACCCCGGAGGAATGGGAAATGATGTAATTGTAAATTTCGTCCATGACTGTCAATTTTGTTGTTTTTTCACGGTTTTTGCCCCAAAAGCAACCCGATTTTACCAAAATATGGCGAATTTCACAACAAAGATAGCGAATCTTACAACATTTGCTCTCCATTTTTCCTTTTTGCATTTTAAAATTGCAACTTTGCAGTCCAGATTGAAAATCAAAACCGACAGTAATGAAGATCAACCAGAAACTAAACGGCTTTATCGCGACGGCTGCGATCGGGCTTGTGGGCAGAATAGAGTATTCGAAATTAGTCAAAGCCAACAAGGATCCGCAACAGGCCGCAGAGAAGACCCTGAGAGAAATACTTGAATACGGCAAAGACACTGAATTCGGACGCAAATACGGCTTTGCCGAAATCCTGGCAGCCAGGAGCAGTGAAGAACTGTTCGCACTCTGGCGGGAAAAGGTGCCTGCAAAGGATTTCGAATTCTTCCGGCCGCTCATTGAAAGACACGAAAAGGGAGAGGAGAATGTGCTGTTCCCGGGAAAACCGAGGATGTACGCCACCACTTCCGGAACCACGAACAAGCCCAAGCTCTGTCCTATGACGGACAAATACATCAAGGATGTCTATGGAAAGATGACCAGGTTGTGGCTCTATAACTTCATGATGAACCGCCCGAAGGTATTCTACGGAAGTTTCCTCAACATAGTCAGCCGCAAAGTCGAAGGTTATGTGGAAGACGGCACGCCATACGGTTCGGTTTCCAGCACGCTCAGAAGCGAGGCCCCGTCCTTCATCCAGAGCCTGTACCCCAATCCGGCATGCGTCTACGACATTTCCGACTACAACGCCAAGTATTATGTGCTTATGCGCATGTCCATCGAGACCAAGGTTTCATGTCTGCTGACCGGCAACCCTTCGACAATTCTTGAGCTGCAGAATAGCTGTGACCAATGGTTTGACGAATACGTCACCGACATCGAGAACGGGACCCTGACCGACAAGGTGGAAATAGAGCCGGAAATAAGGAAGGAAATCCAGGGCTGGCTGAAGCCCAACCCTAAAAGGGCTGCCGAACTGAGGGAACTCAAGGCGAAATACGGCAGGGTGCTCCCGAAACACATCTGGCCTGACATCCAGATTATGAACACGATGAAATGCGGCAACACACGCATCTATGTCAAGAAGTTCCAGGGATTCTTCCCCAAGACGATGCTTTTCCAGGAATTGGGATATATCGCTTCAGAATGTCGATTCGGCATCTGCATCGACGACTCGATATATACTGTCCTTTTCCCTCACATGCACTACTACGAATTTGTAGCCGAAGAGGACATCGACACGTTCAACGAAGGCGGCGACGTCAAATTCTACCAGGCATACGAACTTGTACAGGGCAAGCGCTACTGTCCTTTCGTGACCACTTTCTCAGGTCTCTACCGGTACAACATGAACGACCTCATCGAAGCCGGCCCTAAATTCCACAATCTGAATACCGTATTCATGATCCGCAAGATCAACGGCATCGTGTCGATGACTGGAGAGAAGCTCAGCGAACCGCAGTTTGTGGAGGCAGTCATCGAAGCGGAAAACGAACTGGACATGCATCTTGAATTCTTCGTAGGCTTCGCCAAAGTGGAGGAATCGAGATACCACTTCTATTTCGAATTCACCGACAGGAACACCACTGACGAGCAGATGGAGACATTCACGGCAAAAGTGGACGAACTTCTGAAACAGAAGAACTGCGAATACGAGGCGAAGAGAAATTCGTTCAGAATCAACGATCCTGTGGGACACAAACTTGTGGACAAGGCTTTTGCAAAATACAAGGCCGCCTACCTCAAGAAAATAGGTGGCAATGTCTGCCAGTTCAAGCTGAATCTCCTCCTTCAGGACGAAACCCGCCGCGCATTCTTCGAGCAGCTCCTCGCAAAATAGAGGACCGGAAGTCACACACATCCAGACAGCCGTCGCAATCCGACGGCTGTTTTTGTAACCGCCGGAAGCATAAGTGCCGGATGTGCACCGTTTTCATTTCATGAGAATCAGGAATGCCGCATCACTCGGCAGAGGGGAGAAGGTAGACATCTTCTCCTGGGGCTGCGAAACGGAAGTGTTCGCGGGCGAATTTCTCAAGGGAGTCCCGGTTGGTGGTGAGGTCTTCGATGCTGGAGTCCATTGATTTCACGGAGTTTTCAAGATCCCTGATCTGGCGGTCCATCAGGGAAACTTCATGCCTCGCCTGAATCCATCCTATGAAAGTATTGCCCGGCCCTAAAAGCCAGAAAACCAGGAAAACTGCAAGACAGGCCAATGAAAAACGGAGCAGAGAGCCGTATTTGCCTGAAAATATGTCCTTAATCTTACCCAAAATCGAATTATTGCCTGAATATATCCGCAAAATTAGTTATTTTTGTAAGATTTTAAAACGGTCGTAAAACGAATTAACGCTCGTAAAACGAATTAGAAATTAAAATTCGACATACCAGACTATGGCTACTACAACAAAACCAACACTTCTCGTACTTGCAGCAGGAATGGGAAGCCGTTACGGAGGACTCAAACAGATGGACGGACTCGGTCCGAACGGAGAAACCATCATTGACTATTCAATCTATGATGCCGTGCAGGCGGGTTTCGGCAAAGTCGTCTACATAGTGAGGGAATATTTCCTCGAAAACTTCAAGAAACATGTCGCTGAAAGGTACAGCAACGTGAAATGTACCGACGGGACGCCCCTGCAGTTCGAATTCGTGACGCAGGAACTCAATAAAATCCCGGCCGGCATAGAAGTAACTCCTGAAAGGGAGAAGCCATGGGGGACCAACCATGCGGTCATGATGGCAAAGGATGTCGTCAGTGG
>CABQAB010000229.1 GCA_902461985.1 uncultured Bacteroidales bacterium
AATCCATGGGAGGCAACCCTGCCGACCACACCACCATACTGCCGTTCACGAGACTCATAGGAGGGCCTATGGACTACACTCCGGGCATCTTCCAGACTCGCCTTGACTACTACGACGGCTACAAGAACGACCAATGGGCAAGGACTACCCTCGCCCGTCAGCTTGCGCTCTACCTGACAATGTACTCCCCAATACAGATGGCCTGCGACCTGCCTGAGAACTACAGACGCTTCCCGGATGCGTTCCAGTTCATCAAGGATGTGCCCGTGGACTGGGAAGACAGCAAGTACCTCGAAGCCGAGCCGGGAGACTACATAACGGTAGCACGCAAGGCCAAGGACTGCGGAGACTGGTATGTTGGCTGCACGGCAGACGAGAACGGTCATCTTTCGGAACTGAAACTGGATTTTCTCGACTCCGGACTCACGTACACCGCCACCGTATATGCGGATGCTCCCGATGCCCATTACAAGGACAATCCGCAGGCATACCTCATCAGGACCTATGAAGTTTCCTCGAAGGACTGCATGAAGATAAAGGCAGCCCAGGGAGGCGGCTACGCAATACGCTTCAGCCCGAAGGCCGCAAGCGGGAAGAAAACAGGAAGAAAAGGAAAAACAATAATATTCTAAATAATGGACACCATGATTAAGGAAAAGTATCAGTCTCCGGCGTTTACAATTTTCAGATGTAACGCCGAGAGCGGGGTGATGTTGTCCGACCTGAAAAACGACAACAAAAATATTTATATCGGCATCGGAGGCTCCGATGAAGAATTTGCATAACCTTTAAAAAATGTGCTTATGAAGACAACAAGAATATTCGCGGCACTCATGCCGCTCCTGATGTTTTCCTGCGCAAAGGAGAACATCGTCCCGGAAGACAACAACACAAAGCCTTCAGAGGAAATCAAGACTGACGGCGGCGAGAAATACCAGTTTGCCGTCACTTTAAGCCCGGAAACCGGAAGCAAGGCCGCTTTCGATGACAGCAAGGGAATCATCTGGCTCGCCGGCGGCAAGGCAAGCATTGCCAAAGAGGGAGATGAGAGCGTCATAGCATCTGCGGAACTCACTGACGAAAAAATCTCTGAAGACAAGTTTTCGGCCACTTTCAATTTCGAAGCGGCCGAAGGCAGCTACCGTCTTTTCTACCCTTACAACGAGGCTTCAAAATACAACTCTTTTGTCGTAGATGTCCCTTCTGAGCAGACCCAGCCTGCAAACGGAGTGTCATCAGACATTTTCGCTGTCATTTCCGATGACATTGAACTTTCAGCCGGCAATCAGGAAGTAAGCGGCATCAAATACCACGCAGTCGGTTCATACCTGCAGCTCGCCGTCTACTCCGAGAATGCAGCAGACAATGAGGTGATAAAATCCGTGAAGATTTCCGTACCGGGTTCATCGCTCGCCGGAAAATACAGAGCACAGAATGATTACACTACAACCGTTGACGAGCACTATTCGGAAGACCTCACCGTAAATATCGATGGTGGATTAAAACTACCGAAGAGCAAAGCCGAGGCAAAAGGCATTTATGTTTCCGTTCTTAATGGAGATTACAGCGGAATCAGCTACACAGTGACTACAAATCTTGCGACATACAGATTCACATCCGGGAACTCCAAAACTTTCAATAACAGAGAAATCAAGCCGGTCTCATTGAATCTTGCAAAAGCCACAAAACTTCTCTACCTCTGTGGTGAGAATGTCGGCTGGGACGTAAAAAAGGCTATAGAAATGACTATTACCGGTGACGACATTTATGAATGTACGACATATCTGAAGAAAGATCAGCAGTTCAAATTCCTGTGTAGTGATGACTACTCTCCTAAATACATGAACGCCGGCGACAACAAAACCCTCGTCTATGAAGAACATTACGAAAACGACAAGAATTTCACCGCTCCTCATGATGGTCTTTACACTGTCAAAGCCAATCTCAAGGAGATGACAATGTCTCTTGAACTTCATCCTCTCTACCTTGTCAGCAACTGCACCGGATACCATTTTGAAGAAGGACAGGAGCCAAGGCTTATGGAAGCCACTGGTAATTCTGGAGAGTTCAAGACTGAAAGAGTCCGCCTGTATGGTAACGACACCAAATTCAAATTTGCCTTCAGCGATCTGGAAAAGACAAAAATAGATTACGATTCTTACGACATAGAACCTGATAATGACAAAGATTACGAAATTGCTTTTTGGACAGAGTATTATGAGAACAGCGGGAACAGCAAAGTAGATGCGATTTCAAAGTGGTCATGGGCCAAAAGCGAATGGACAACAACAGACCGGAAATGGTTGGTTAAAGGCTCTTGGGATGAAAACGCTGATCCGAAGCACGGCTGGACTTATAACGACAAATACTACGACATCACGCTCAATCTTGAGACAATGAAGATGACTATAAAATTGTCTCAGGGAAATACTTTCTATCTCGTAGGAATCAACAACCATTGGGATAAGACCTACCCGGCCGAGGCAGACAAGAATGGAATTGTCACATGGACAATCGATGTAACAGACGTTAGCGATGGGACATTCAAAATCGCTGGAACAAACACTTTTGAAGACTTATATGAGGGCGGATTCTGGAACGGAGAATGGTATTATTCACAGCTCGACTCACAAGGAGAATGGCATTGGAATAATGATCTCCTTGGAAGTCCTCAGACAGCCCTGTTTGAAAATGCAGGAGACAGGAAGTGGAAAATGACAAGTATAGGAAACTACACTTTCACTTTCGACTCCAGGAACCTTGAACTCACAGTCGTCAAAAACAACTAAGACAACAAAAACAACTTAACGGCGAATCTGTCATTCTGACCAGGACAGGCGCATGGTGAAATCTGAACTGACAATGTCTCTCTTTTGATTTCTCCGCCACGCCAACGGGCATCGGTCGGAATGACAGATTTGCATATTCTACTCTCAAATGAACAAAACGACAAGACTCATCCTCATCTGTCTCGCCTGCTCCGCGGCAGCAATCTCATGCGGACAGAAAACGACCTATCGCAACGGCTCTTTCACATGGCAGAATGACACCATAAGCCTCAATGACGGAAGTGTCAGGGCATACGCGGCCGATGCCACGACCATAATCTCCAACTATCCTGACGCTGAATTCGGCGACGGCAGGTGGCAGCTCTCGCGGGACATTTCACATCTTCCTGCCTATGAAGCTCCCACAAGAATCGAAGAAGCCCTGTACAACCTTTCTCTTGAAGAGAGCGTAATCGCGGTAGAGCCCGATTCCACACTCCGTACCGGGAAAAACTGGAGCGGCGTCTGGACAAGGGACGTCAGCTACAGCATAATACTGGCCCTGTCCCACATACAGCCTCAGGCATCGATGAAAAGCCTTGTCCGCAAAGTGGACCGTCTCGGAAGAATCATACAGGACACCGGAACCGGCGGCAGCTGGCCATGCTCCACCGACAGGACGGTCTGGGTCATTGCCGCATGGGAACTCTACAAGGTCACCGGAGACCGCAACTGGCTGGAATATATCTACCCCATCATCAAACGCAGCATCGAAGACGACCTGAAAGCAATCCTGGACACGGAAACAGGCCTCATGAAAGGCGAATCCAGCTATTTGGACTGGAGAGAGCAGGAATATCCCCGCTGGATGACTCCCGTAGACATCTATAACAGTGAAAACCTCGGCACGGAATGCGTTCACTACCAGGCTCTGACCATACTCTCGGAACTGGAAAAGACTATGGGCAACGAAGAAGACGCGCTCAGATATGCCGGCTATGCAGAACAAATCAAGGACAAGGTGCGTGGACTGCGAT
>CABQAB010000230.1 GCA_902461985.1 uncultured Bacteroidales bacterium
GGTTACCCCTGCCTTCTCAAAGTGCCCCTGAAGCGGCTTGCTGGTGTGCTTTTCTGTCGTTTCGTCATAGGCAAGCTGTACAGCGGCGTAACCGTCTTTTTCTACTGTACGGATTTGCGTGACAACGCACGGACCAGCCTCAATAACGGTGCATGGAAGATTCTTTCCATCAGCACCGAAAACGGAAGTCATTCCGATTTTCTTTCCAATTAATCCAGGCATTGGTTTGATTAATTAACTGATTACTAATACTTTAAGTTCCGCAAAGCATTTTTGCGGGCTGCAAATATACGACTAATATTTTATTTTTCAATGGGTTGCGACAAATTTAGATGGATTTTTCGTCGCTCCACCGGCTGCCGGAAGGACGCCAGGCTAAAGGTCGCGGAAAAATTCCGAGAGGGTCAGGCCGTGGATGTCGATAATCTTCAAGAGGGTTTTCATCGTGATATTTGCGCCGGATTCTATTCTCCAGTACTGCACACGGCTGAGGTCGTGATCCCATGCAAAATTCTCATGGCTGGTGTAGCCCGCATCTATCCTCAATTGTTTTATTCTGCCTGCTATTATCTGCAAGCGTGGATCGTCCTGCTGCATATCTAATGAATTTGCAGCGAAATTATTTTATGTAACCTTGAAATATTACAACAAATATTTTAACATCATATATGTAAAATTATTATCTTTGCGACCGGACTTGGCTGAATGCCTTGCTGAACGAAACTTATAAACCATTTCAATCATGAAAAAAATCAAGATATTTCTGGCAGTACTCGCTGCGACCGCATTGTTTGCCGGATGTTCGAAAGAACCGCGCTCGCTTGACGGAACAGTATGGGTTCGCGCCATTACCGGCGGCACGCAATCGCTGATATTCTCAAAAACACAATGCGAAATGAGATGCGATTATCCAAGTTATCCATCAGAATCATGGAATGTCTGGTACTCCTACGAATTCAATTACCCAACAGTTATTCTATATCCGGAATATTCGGAAGAAGGCAAGGCAGCGATCAAATGTATCATAAACGATGACACCATGAGTGTCGTAAACATGTCTACCGAAAAAACGATAGGCATCTTCACCAAGAAATAACCCTTGATTCCTTAAATCTCAAAAAAGTCCGATAAGTTGTGGAAATGTATCAAATTTATATACATTTCCACAGCCTATCGATAAATTTTTGTCGCAAAGTCTCGAGAGCGGGAAACGGGACTCGAACAAAGGCATGGGAGTCATTATTTCTTGAACAGGTCTGAATGGGTACCTGTGCGTGCCAGAGTCAAAATCTGCAACTCGTTGTCATCTACTTTTTTGTAAACGAGTAACCAATCGGGTTTTATATGACATTCGCGAAAGCCTGTATATATCCCCTTTAAGGCGTGGTCTTTCTTATCTTTCGGCAACAGAATGTCATTTGCCAAATTGTAGATGACATCATTAAGTTCGTCCATGGGAAGATGCCTGCGTTTAGCTAACTCCAAGTCTTTCTTATACTTGTTGGTAACAGCAATCTTTCGCATCACTTTACGGCTTCAAGATAATCTTCAAATGTATCGAAAACAGTTACATTCCCGTTTTCAATATCTGCCATTGCTTTCAATGTCTCCTCGTTCGGAGAATCAATCACGCCGAGCGACTTAAGATAATTTACCAGACCTCGTCCTGATTTGGTCCTTTCATTGACTGTTATTGTATATGTTGCCATAGTGACCTCCGTTTTCTGCAAATATATAACATTTTCCATTCATTGCAAACCGATTCCCCTCGGGGGGGAGTCGCGAGTCCGAGTCTCTTTGTACCGGATTCCTATCCTGAAATCTGAAATGTCAGAGGCGGTCACGGAATTGCGCACCCTGACCTTCACTGATTTAGGTTGAGGCTATCTGACGCGCTTGAGATTGAAGAGGACGCGGCTGCCGTCGATGAGGACGATTTTCATCACTCCGCATGGGGTGACGGAGCTGTCGGCGGAGACGCGGCCCACGAGAATTATGTCTTCAGACTGAAGGGCGGGAACGGATTCTTCGCGGACAGAATTGCGGAACACGGACGAAATGCCGGCTGACGTTGCCTTAGGATAATCGAAAGAGCGCGAACGGACAAAACGGACATCAGTAGCGGAAAACAACTTTATGTCATCTCCGTCCGGAACTATGACCAGATCGGCTTCTGATGTCTCCGTTTCCGAATCTTCGCCGGACGGTGCCTCATAGACAAGAGGCTGAAGGGTCACAAGACTGAATGCGTCAGGCTGGCCCGCGACTCCGGCATAGAGGGTTATGGAGCTGAGTTCCTCAAGCAGGGAGTTTTCCGCAGGACAGACCGGCACGCTGACACGGTAAGTGCCCGAATAGCCTTCTATATCCGTGGCTGTGAAGACGAAGGACTGTTTGAGAGGGACTTCAACCGAAGGAGTATGGAAAAGGACCTGCCCTGTAAAAGAACGTTCAGACAATTCCAATTCGGAAAAGACACGCGGTCCGTTCATGGCATCATAGACGCTGCACTCCAAAGAAACCAGCCGGCCATGTATGGATGACGCTTCGACATCGAAAAAGACATCCCGGTCAGCCGGAAACCCGGTCACCGTGGCAGTTTCTCCGCCCCCGGACTCTCCCGAAGAGATGGCAGTAGTCACAGGAACCGCCCTCACCCACACGTCAGAGGCATCTTTTCTGCATGACGTGAGGGCGAGTGCCGTTACTGCAAATATAATAGCTGAGACTCTCAATCTCATTTCTGCCTGAACTTATAGACTTTCACACGGGCCTTGACTTCGACCTCCGCACCGAGAAAAAGGATTTCCTTGTGCTTTGACTGGTTCACGAACACGATGTACTCGGCATCAGGATAAGTCTCGTAAACCTTAGGCAGGGCACGGCCGAGCATTGCATCAGGAATGACGTTTCCCTGAAAGACAAAGCCCGTGACCTTGTCCACCTGCTTGCCGTCGTATTCCACACCGTTGATTTTGTTCAGTTTCCTGAAGATTCCGAGATACCTGTCATATTCAACGCTCACTTCGGCATCGCCCAAAAATTCCAGATCCTCCATTCCTATACTGAGCTGGGTGTAGTCCGGAGCGAAAGAGGATTTGGACGTAATGCTGCAGGAGGCGGCAATCACCGCCATCGCTGCCAACACCAATATCTTAATATGTCTCATAGGCTCTCTTATTTAAAGTAGTATGAGAGAGTGAACCTCACCTGCTGTCCGAAGATGCCTTTGCTCATTCTCAGTTTGTCAAATGCAGTACCTTCTGAATCAGTATATTTAACCTGCGTATCAACACCGTCGTAGGTGGTAATCTTGTTCTGTCCTCCGATATGTCCGTTAGCGGAAAGACCGTATTCGAGACCGATTGCGAAAGGCAGGTTCGCGACAAATACCTGAAGGCCGACGAACGCACCGATACCTATCTTGAACTGGGTGGCAGCCTGACGGGCCCATGTGTCATCATACACCTGTCTGCTTGTCTGGGACTCGAAGCCTAAAGGAAGTTCCGCACCGACATACACATCGAGGATGTTCTTGCTGTTGAAGTGGTATGCTACACCAGGATACAGCATCACGTCCACATTGTAGTCATGATTCCGGAACTTGACAGGGTCAACTCCCTCCTCGCCGGAATTGATTTCGCCGGCCTTGTTGCTTCCTTCGGAGAAGGAATCGAGACCGATGCGAAGTTCCATCTTGTTGGTAGGCATATACTTGAAGTTAATCAGCGGAAGAGGAACGATTGTCCCTTCGCCATCAACAAGAGAAGCGAGATTGTACACGATATCGGATGTCGCTCCCAG
>CABQAB010000231.1 GCA_902461985.1 uncultured Bacteroidales bacterium
AACAGCACTGCGGATGGATATTTCATCGCTTACTGACTTTTAGCGGACAGCAATAAATTGAAATAGACTATGGAATTGATAAAAGACAGGGAATTCGGCGGCGAACGTCCCTTGTTCGACACTCATGACCTCCGTCTCGAGAACGTTACGATACGCGAAGGGGAGTCCGCAATCAAGGAATGTAGCGGAATATATGCCAGCAACTGCCGGTTTGAAGGGAATTATCCATTCTGGCATGTCCTCGGCTTCGAAATAGACAAGTGCTATTTTGATGTGGGAGGACGCTCCGCGCTCTGGTATTCAGACCATCTGAAAATGCGCGACACCGTAATCGACGCGCCGAAGATGTTCAGGGAAATGAGTGATATCGAGATTGAGAATGTGGTCATGAACGATGCAGACGAGGTGTTCTGGCGTTGTTCAGGGCTAAGGATACGCAATCTTGAGCTCCACGGAGGCACCTATCCTTTCATGTTCAGCAGGGACATCGTGATTGACGGACTTGAAAGCGACAGCAAATATGTGTTCCAGTATGTAAAGAATGTGGAGATTCACCATGCCCGCATCACTACCAAAGACGCATTCTGGGAAGTGGAGAACGTAACCGTCTACGATTCGGAACTTAACGGCGAATATCTCGGCTGGCATTCCCGCAACCTCAGACTCGTGAACTGCCATATTACCGGCGAACAGCCGCTCTGCTATGCTTATGACCTTGTCCTGGAAAACTGCACTTTCGGTCCGGACTGCGACCGTGCTTTCGAATACAGCAGCGTGCAGGCTGACATCAAAGGTGCAATCACCGACATCAAGAATCCTATGAGCGGGCATATCGTGGCCGACTCAATAGGCTCCGTAACCATCGACGGGCATATCAAGTCTCCCGCAGACTGCGTAATAGAAATCAGGAAATAAGAACTTGTTCAAGATTTATCATTCAGGATTCAATATGAAATACGATTTTGACACCCCGATTCCGAGAAAAGGGACCTGTTCTTATAAATGGGACAGCGAAGACGGAGTTCTGCCTATGTGGGTGGCGGATATGGATTTCCGTACAGCCCCGGCAATCATAGAGGCCCTGCAGAAGAGGGTCGGCCACGGGATATTCGGATATACGAAGGTTCCGGATTCATATTATGAATCAGTCTGTTCATGGTTTTCCCGACGTCATGGTTGGGATATGGAAAAAGACTGGATTATATACACTTCGGGCGTTGTCCCGGCCCTTTCCGCAATAATCAAGGCTTTGACGGTTCCCGGTGACAAGGTGATAGTGCAGACTCCCGTCTACAACTGTTTCTTTTCATCCATAAGGAACAACGGCTGCACTCAGGTCAACAACAGTCTGGTCCGTCATGACAACACATATTCCATCGACTACGAGGATCTCGAAGCCAAGGCTGCCGATCCGCGCACGAAAATCCTGCTTCTGTGCAACCCGCACAATCCTGCCGGCAGAGTCTGGACAAGGGAGGAACTGCAGAAGGTCGGGGAAATATGCCTGCGTCACGGAGTAACTGTAGTTGCCGATGAAATCCACTGTGAACTGGTCTACAAGCCACATTCATACACTCCTTTCGCCTCGGTTTCTGAGGATTTCCGGACAAAGTGCGTAAGTTGCGTCTCGCCGAGCAAGGCCTTCAATATCGCAGGCCTGCAAATCGCGAACATAGTCTGCCAGGATGCCGGGATGAGGGCGAAAATCGACCGGGCAATCAACGACAACGAGGTCTGCGACGTCAATCCTTTCGGCGTGATTGCAACTCAGGCGGCCTACGACGAAGGCGGGGAGTGGCTTGAACAGCTGCTTGAATATATCCACGGCAACTATCTGTATATGAAAGAGTTTTGCAGTAGCCAGCTGCCCGGTTTCCCCTTGACTGAACTCGAGGGGACCTACCTGGTCTGGATGGACTGCAGCAGACTTGGCATGCCGTCGGAACAGTTAGAGGAACAGCTGAAAAGCAGGGCCGGGCTGTGGCTCAACTCCGGCAACATGTATGGAGAGGACGGTGAAGGTTTCATGCGCTGGAACATAGCCTGTCCCCGTGAAAATGTTGTCAAAAGTCTGCAGGCTTTCAGGGATTATGTAAAGAACCGGGAATATTGACGTCCGGGACTAGACCGAGGCGATGAAAGCCGTGCAGGATTCAAAAGCTGATACAGGCTGGGCTGTACTGCACTAAAATTCGCGGCAGATTTCCAGCCCCTGTGCGACAGCCGCATCTATACGCTCTTCTATTTCCGCCGGAGAACTGTAATCCAGATTTTCGGCGGAAACCGTATAGACCTCGCCCAGACCCCACAATGTGCTGAGTGCCCTGATGTAAGGCGTTGCGGCTTCACGGGCGTCTCCCGTGCGGATATTCATGCCCCGAGTAGTTATGTAAAGGACTTTCTCGCATCTGCACAGACCTTCGCAGCTTTTTCCGTTGTCGGTGAAAGTGACGTTGAAAAGCGACATCTGCTCTATGAAGACTTTCAGAATTGCAGGAAAACTCATATCCCAGAACGGGGCCGCAATCACGATTCTGTCGGCCGCGGCGATTCTTCTCGCCAAGGCTACATTTTCGGCCGGCACATAGCCCCGAGCCCTTTCTGAAAGGATTTTCCGTCCGACGGCAGCATAATCCTCTCCGTCGAGTCGTATGTGCTCAATTTCGTATCTTTTTCCAAGTTCAGCCTCAATAGGCTCCAGGATTCTCCTTGTGCGCGAATCTATGTCACGCATGCAGGCGTCAATGACTATAAGTTTCCGGCTTTCCATCGTCATATCGTTTAGTCGAGTCTGTTGTTTTGGTCACCAAAGTTAAGCAATCTTCAAAAAATAACCTGCGAAACTGATATCATTTGGGCACACATTACTGAATAATCCGTCATAACCTTATTTGACCAGATATGAATTATGGCTATCTTTGTGGATTGAGAAAGTAGTTATGCAAATAAAAATCTGATGGAAAGGATATTATCGTTTCTGCGAGGACTTGAGCAGAATAACAGCAAAGAATGGTTTGACGCCCACAAGGCACAGTATATTGAAGCCAAAAACATTTTCAACGGCTATGTGAGCCTCTTGATTGAGAAATTGGGCGAGTTCGACCCGAGTGTGAGAGGCCTTTCCGTAAACGACTGCACCTACCGTATCTACAAGGACCTGAGGTTCTCCAGGGACAAACTGCCGTACAAGACACATTTCGGGGCTTTCGTCGTCAGGGGAGGCAAGAAGTCCGGGTATTGCGGCTATTATTTCCATATAGGCACCGGCTCGTCGGACACGTACCCTCACAGCCATTTTCTTGCGTCAGGCAATTATTTCATGGAGCCGCGGGTGCTGAAGATTCTGAGGGAGGACATCCATTACGGCGGAGGTGATTTCGATGACATTGTAAGGAACAGGGTGGACAGGCGTATGATATTGGATTCTGAACCGGCTTTGAAAAAGGTTCCGGCCGGGTTTCCTGCTGATGCACCGTATGCGGAATATCTCAAACTGAAGAATTTCTGCCTTTCATGGAGTTTTGACGATGACTTCCTGCTCGCTCCCGATATGCTGGACAATGTCCGGGACATTTTCAGAAGCACCAAGCCATTTTTAGATTATATCAACCGCGCGATAGAGTACAGCAGGGAAGAGTAGCCCTGTTCGATAAGCCGGGCGCATGGGGGACGCAGTTTCACTATGCCGAGGCGGGAAAAGTGGCGAATAAAAGACTAACGATTATAGCAGCAGGCATCAGGAGATGGAAAACACGGAAATACGGGCTGCCGTATCCGGTGACGGGAGC
>CABQAB010000232.1 GCA_902461985.1 uncultured Bacteroidales bacterium
TTCACCTCGGAATATCTGTCTAAAATCCCGTCTATGCGTCTGGATATTTCAGCGAAGGAAACTATGCCGGAAGCCATTCTCTGCAGATTGGGATAGACCCCGTCCTTGACGCTGTCAAAAAAATTCATAAGTTTGCGCAGAGTGTCAAGGACAGTTCTGAGTTTCCTCAACGACTGCAGGTCTATGGCCACGGAATCCTTTTCCAAAGGTTTCAGAAAGTCAATGCAGTCTATATAACCGTTGGTGGGAAAACTTTCCTCGAACATAAGTATAAGACGCATCTCGTCAGTAAGTTCGAGCCGTCTCCGCACTTCCGCCTCCACAGAGACGAACTGCTCGTCCCTTACCCGTCCGACAGCATATTCCGTCAGACATTTAGAGGCCACAATCTCCCTTATTCTGTCAAACCCTATCTTGTGTTCAAGTGCTTCCGTATTATCCATTCCTATCCTCCCGTTTCAGGCTCCGGCAGAAGCCCGTTCTCATTTCAAAGCCTCTCCAAGCAACAGTTTCAATTCATTCAAATTAGAAATTTCCGTCCATTTCCCGTCCGAGAAGAAAGTGATGTTGCCTGTTTCTTCAGACACCACTACCACTCGCGCATCCGTCACCTCAGTCACTCCTGCTGCAGCCTTGTGCCTCATTCCGAATTGCGGCGGAAGGTCCGCTTCGCTCATCGGAAGCGTACAGCGGGCAGCCACTATCCTGCCTCTGTCTATTATCACGGCCCCGTCGTGCAGAGGCGAGTTCTTGAAAAAAAGATTCATGAGCAGACGACGGTTCACAAGGGCGTCAATCCTGTCTCCCGTGTCGACAATCGTCTCTAACGGGGAATGTCCCGAAATGACAATCAGCGCACCGGTCTTGGCGGCGGACATGGAGTTGCAGGCTTCCGCTATTTCCTTTATTTCTTCGGACTGTTCCGCAGAAAGGCTTTCCTTGCCCTTGTTCCCTGCGAATTTAGCCCAGAAACGGTTTTTGTTGCCAGCCCTGAGATACCTCTGCCCGAAATGTATGAGGAAACGTCGGATTTCCGGCTGGAAAATGACAATCAGGGCCAACATTCCTACATCCAGGACTATGGACAGCAGTTCGGTCATCATCTTCATGCCCATAGCGGACACGACCACCCTGACGACAAGGAGGAAAATGAGTCCGATGAGTATGTTCATGGCAGACGTGCCTCTGATATAACTGAAAGCATAGTAGATCAGCAGGGCTATCAGAATGATGTCCAGAAAATCCGCAATGGAAAAGTTCAGGAATTCAAAGGCACCGAGTATCACCGTTATTATAGCGGGTTATATGGAAGTTTCAAATTCTTTGAGGAAACGGAGGTCGTTCTCGAAATAGTTACGCAAGTCCTTGACCTGCCATTTGAGCATCGCTATGCGCTCCACACCCATTCCGAATGCGAATCCGCTGTATTTCTTGCTGTCGATTCCGGAAGCCTCGAGCACATTCGGGTCAACCATTCCGCAGCCGAGAATCTCCAGCCAGCCGGTGCCCTTGCAGATATTGCATCCCTTTCCGTGGCAGATATTGCAGCTTACGTCCACTTCGGCAGAAGGCTCGGTGAACGGGAAATAGGACGGACGCATACGGATTTTGGTCTCGGGTCCGAACATTTCCCTTGCAAACAGCAGGATAGCCTGCTTCATGTCCGCGAAAGTGACCCCCTCATCGATATAAAGTCCTTCGACCTGATGGAAAATGCAGTGTGCCCTGGCGGATATGGCCTCATTCCTGAACACCCTTCCCGGGCAGACGATGCGGATCGGGAGAGGAAGTTTCTCCATTGCACGCACCTGAACTGAGGATGTATGGGTACGGAGGAGTACGGGATTATGGCCGGAAGTGACGAAAAAAGTGTCCTGCATATCGCGGGCCGGGTGCTCCGGAGGGAAATTCAAAGCCTCGAAAACATGGTAGTCGTCTTCGATCTCGGGGCCCTCGGCGACGTCATAGCCGAACTTACGGAAAATCCTGACAATCTCCTCGCGCACGATTGACACCGGATGGCGGGAACCGAGTTCAACGATGTCGCCCGGGAGCGTGCAGTCCGTCGCTGGCCTGTTCATGGCAGCTGAAGAAACGGCAGCGGTCCTGAGTTCTTCGATTTTCGCAGCGGCAGTCTGTTTGAGAACATTGAGCCTCTGGCCGAACTCGCGTTTCATCTCCGGAGCAACGGTCCTGAATTCGTCAAACAGAGCGGTTATCTCGCCTTTTTTGCCTAAAAGACGGACTCTCGCCGCCTCGATTTCCTGTTCTTTCAGATCTTTAAGCCCGGCAATCTCAGCCATCAGGGCATCTATTTTTTCTTTCATATAGAGTCTTTCTTTATCAGTCTGCAAATATAATAAGTTTTTACGGCAAAATTCCACATCAGAAGACATATCCGACCGAGAGTCCGGCATCGGCCCTGTGACGTCCGGCCACATATCTGCATGAAAAACCTCTTGTGAGGGATGCGCTGCCGGAAACGAACAGTCCGAAACGGAACGTATAACGGAGCGAAGCACTGACAGACATGGCCTTCGCTGTCCTCCACTCCTCCTGCCATGAAAACCAGTTCCCGTAGCCGGCATCGAGACGCAAAGGCTTTTCGGAAACTTCCACATCGTCCGCAGTGGATGACAAGCTGTCAGTCATATTTCCTCCCCGGAATCCGAGTCCTAAGCCCACATCGAATCCCCGTATATTATAAACTCCAGAGACATAGGCACTTGCAACGAAATCCACAAGACTTCCGACATAGGGATATATCAAAGTCGAGTAGGAAGCCGTCCAGTCAAAAAGCAGCCCGCTGCGAATCTGGAAAGTCTCGCCGAGGTAGTAATATTCGGGATTGAGACTATATGCGGCAGCGGAATAAATACTCCTCGAACCGTAATTCACCGTGGACGTAACTCCTCCGTCGGTGACTTTTTCATTTATATCCTCATTGTTGGCCTTGAGGGAGGCGGAAAACTTCAGCGTTGCCCTGTGGATTCCGTCCGACCATCCTGCGAGCGCATCCACGCCCCTTCCGGAGAAATTGAACCATTGCACATCCTTCTCCCCCGCACTGCCTGAGGCATAGAATCCTGAAAGTTCAGCGACGAAACCGCCGTAAGAGCCCTGGAGAGCCACAGAATGGGAATTGAGCCTGATTGGAGTGCCGTTAACGCCAAATTCCTTGAGATGCAGTGCGCCACCGGTCCAGACATCGTAACTGCCGTACATCAGCCCCTTGTCGATGAATCCGTAATAAGTTTCTGAAGATACGCCCAGTTCTTCGGCTTTCATATTCTCCGCCCTGCGGTCGAAAGTGTACGATATGCCGACAGCCGCTCCGTTGTCGAAACGCACTAAAAGTGAAGGTCCGAGCCTGAGGTTGAGAAGATAGGAAGTGTAACGAAGGTCCTTGCGTTTGGAGATGTTGGAGTTCATCACGTCTGCGAAAAGGCCGAAAGTGACATAGTCCGTGAGTTCAATTGCCGCACTGCCCTTCAGCACATAGTTCTGGCGGGACTTGCGTCCCGGAGTGAATTCATATACATTGACAGGGTAGCCTTCCGCGCGGCTGAGCATGGCCCCGCAGCCGTTCACGGCCTCTTCGTCATCGAAAGCAAAAGTCCCTCCCATGCTGATTCTGCCCCAATGTCTCAGAGCCGACGCCCCGGCACCGGCGTTCCAGAGTTCCGGCGCGTCTGAGGGGTCCCGGAAATTGCCCCTTGTGTATTTGCCGTAGATTTCGGCCGTCGCCACATTTACC
>CABQAB010000233.1 GCA_902461985.1 uncultured Bacteroidales bacterium
GCCCGTGTCAATTACAACTACAAGCAGCGGTACTATCTGACCGTCACCGGAAGGGCTGACGCCTCGTCCAATTTCGCGGCTAACAGAAAGTGGGGATTCTTCCCGTCCGCCGCCTTCAAGTGGAATCTTTCCAAGGAGCCATGGCTCAAGCGCACTCGTATCTTTGACGACTTCTCATTCAGATTGAGTGCCGGACGCACCGGTAATGACGCCATCGCTCCATACAAGTCACTCCAGAGCCTGAGCTCGTCCACAGCAGGATATCTTCTCGGGGACGGCCAGAGCACTTTCTATTATCCGAGCCGTCTCGACAGTCCGGACCTCAGCTGGGAAACCACCGATCTCTACAATGCCGGTCTGGATATAGCCGTACTGAAGGGGCGTCTGAAATTCACTCTCGAAGGCTATCTTTCCTATACAAAGGACCTTCTGCTCAGTGTCCAGAAGGCGCAGCAGACAGGCTACGGCAGTTACACCCGCAATCTCGGACGCACTTCAAACAAGGGAGTGGAGCTTTCCATCGAAAGCCGCAATATTGTCAAAAAGAATTTCTCATGGACCACGGAACTCACCCTTTCCCGCAATGTTCAGATGGTGGAGGACATAGGCGGTGAACAAGAAGTCGTGGCTATGAAGGACCCTGACAAAGGGTATATGATGTACGGCTACAAGGCTGGTTATCCTCTGAACTCCCTCTGGGGCTTCCAGTACGGAGGCGTATGGCACAACAGGGAAGAAATCGCTGACAATGACATAACGCACCAGTATGTTGATTTTTACGCGAAACCCTACAAATGCGGGCGTCCTAAATATGTTGACCAGAACCACGACGGACTTCTGAACAATGACGACCTTGTCTACCTCGGAAATGCCGATCCGGTCGTATACGGAGGATTCCAGAACAATTTCCATATTTTCGGATTCGACCTTGGAATATATTTTTCATATTCCATAGGCGGCAGAATCTACAATTACTCCGAGTTCTTCATGGCCGGGACCTATGCGGCCAACCAGTACCGCTATATGCTGAACGCCTGGCATCCCTACAGAAATCCTGAATCTGACTATCCTGCTGCAGGAGCAAGCGGCTACAGCATGCTTCCGAGCGACTTCCTCGTCCATGACGCCTCATATCTTAGACTCAAGACTGTCAGCCTTTCCTATCTCTTCGATCTGACGAAGAAGGTGAAGTGGATCCGCAGCATATCTGTTGGGGTCAGCGGGGAGAATCTCTGGCTGCTTACCAATTACAACGGTTTTGACCCTGATGTGTCCTCGGTCGTCTCTGACCAGGAATCAACGGTGAGGAGGGCGGATATAGGTGCCTATCCACGTCCGTTGAAAGTCATTGCCACCGTCCAACTTAAATTCTGATGAAGTATGAAAAGGATTCTTATATACACTCTATTCTGTCTCGGGCTGGTATCATGTGACTTCCTTAAGGAGACTCCGTCTTCCTTTGTGGACAGAAACAGCTACTACAAGACTGAGGCCCAGTGCCGTACGGCAGTCAATTCCTGCTATGAGGGCTTGAGGGCAGTCTATTCCACCACGCTCTTTACCCATCTTGAAGGTACGACTGATCTTGTGATTGTGCCTTCATATTCGGACGTGAATGCAATCCTGGACATCAATCCGTCGCAGTGCAACATATCCAAGACCCTTTGGAGCAATGGTTATAGGGCTGTGATGTACTGCAATGCGGCGATAGCCGGCATATCGAATTCCACCACTGTGGATGACAAGGTCAAGGCCGGCTTGATTGCAGAGGCCGTCACTATGAGGGCATTCTGGTATTACCTGCTGACTTCAGTCTTCGGGGACGTGCCGTTCTATACGGAGGACGTGGTTGATCAGGAAACCATGGACCGCATAGCCGGTCTCGGCAGGATGAGTGCAGTGGAGACCAGGTCCAGAATGATTCAGGAACTTCAGAACTGCTACAGCTATGATAACGGGGAGTATACCGGTGCCCTTGAGCAGATCCGTGCCTCGGATATGGGCGAAAAGGGACGTGCCGGATGGGCAATGGGAATGATGCTCATCGGGAAAATGGCCTTGTGGAATGCCTATATGGATGAAGATTCTGAAATTGACTGGGTCCAGACGGCTGTGGATGCCCTTGAGAAGCTGCTGCCTGTCTATGGCAGCCTTGATGCATATCCTCTTTTGGACCTTCTTTTCAGCATGAAGGACACTCCTGAAAGGATATTCGCGATACGTCATGCCTATACGGAGGGAAGTCTGACTTATGTTGGCAATCTTGCCATGAACTGTATGCCTTCCTACAATGCAAATTCACAGAAATACGACGGTCTCAACATTCCATATCTCGGAATCGAGGCGAAAGTCGGCACCTGCAACCGGCCTACGTCCTATTTCTACGGTGCCCTGCAGCCGGACAAAGGTATAGACTTGAGAGCTGACATCAACTTAGGCAGACGCTATGAGGGACAGACGTTTACCAACGGCATATCCGTTCCGTGGATGGGCCCGAAATTCTGGTGTCCGCAGATGAAGACAACCTACGACTACAACGATTATCCTGTGTTCCGCTATGCCGATGCCATACTGATGCTTGCCGAGTGCAGCTGCATCAGGCAGGACAAGGAGGAGTTTGAAAAGTATCTCAATATGGTGCGCTCCAGGGCCGGTCTGGAAGCCTATTCGGTGGGAAACTGGACTGCGGCAATGCAGGAGCTGAGAGACGAGAGGGCAAGGGAGCTCTTCGGAGAGTTCCAGCGCAAATTCGATCTTGTCCGCTGGGGGATATGGTATGATTCAGTCAAAGAGCATTGGGAGCCGGACATGAAGTCGAAAGGCATACCTACCCATCTTATGAAATGCCACCGTTATCTGCCGATTCCTAACGAGCAGGTAGTCAATTCCGGATATGCGCTGGACAACAAAGAATACAATCAATGCGGATTATAGTATGAAAAAGCTGACACTATACATTACAGCAGTTCTTGGGCTCGCAATGTCGGTCCTCTCCTGCTCCCAAAAATATGAACTGAACCTTCCCATGGCAGTCGACAGGGAGGAGCTGAGGTTCAGGAAAGAGGGAAATACATACTACATCAGGGTCTGGAGCGAAGGAAAATGGAAGGCGCAGCTCGAAAGGGAAGTGTCCTGGCTGCAGCTGTCCGCAACAGAAGGGGATTCTGACGGGCAGATTCTCTTGACGGCTGAAAAGAACAGTTCTGTTTCAAGAGGTGTGTCTCTGAAGATTACCAATTCCCACGGCGAGAGGGAGGTTTATGTGTCGCAGGAGTCAGGTGCTGCAGAGGGCGGATATTTCAGTTTCGCAAAGGATGAAATATCACTGATGAAGAACTCCAGCTCCCCGTCCCTGCGTTACGGTACAAACCTCGGTGACGAGACCATCTCCTGCTACGAAACCGAGCTGAACTATGAGGATGGAGATGGCTGGATAGAGGATATAAGCATTTCCGACGGCAGGCTCAGGTTCAAGGCAAGAGAGAACGAATCAGGGGACATCCGCAGGGCCACAATCAAATTCACGTTTCCGACAGCCCGTTGGGATACTCCGGTGACAAGTTTTCTGAACGTGACTCAGTCCGTAAATGAACCGGCATACCTTGAGGCCGCAATCGACAATATAGGAAGTTCATCAGTAGCCTGGTCCGAAGACGAAAGGATAGCCATTGTGAATGTTTCCGGAGGCAGTCCGGTCTATGCCGAGCAGGAAGGTTCAGACGGGGCAAGATTCATGCCATCTGCGATGC
>CABQAB010000234.1 GCA_902461985.1 uncultured Bacteroidales bacterium
TGTCAGGTGCTTTCTCCCTGTTGCTGGACGGCAGGTAACTGAGAAGTTTGCGTATGAGCGCCAGTCCTTCTTCGTCATTTTCGGCTGCGAAAGCGGCTACTCCGCTTTTAGTGGAATGTACGTCCGCTCCTCCCAGTCCGTTCTGGCTGACTTCCTCTCCGGTTACGCTCTTGACCACTGCCGGTCCTGTGAGGAACATATAGGACGTGTCCCGTATCATCACGGTGAAGTCGGTGAGGGCGGGGGAGTACACCGCACCTCCAGCGCAAGGTCCGAATATCCCCGAAATCTGGGGAATTACTCCTGAAGACAATATATTCCTCTCGAATATCTCCCCGAAACCGGCAAGGGCACATACTCCCTCCTGGATTCTTGCCCCTCCCGAGTCGTTCAGGCCTATGCAGGGAACCCCGTTGCGCACTGCCATATCCATGACCTTGCAGATTTTCTGAGCCATGGTTTCGGAAAGCGAGCCTCCGCTGACCGTGAAGTCCTGGGCGAAGACATAGACTATCCGTCCGTCGACCGTGCCCTGTCCGCACACCACTCCGTCTCCGTCATAGACGGACTTTTCCATTCCGAGATTGTGGCAGCGGTGGTGGACGAACATGCCATATTCCTCGAAACTGCCTTCGTCCAAAAGAAGTGCAATACGCTCTCTTGCAGTGAGTTTGCCCTTGTCATGCTGGGCTTCGATTCTCTTCTCCCCGCCTCCGAGCCTTGCCTTTTCCCTTTTCTCGACTAACAGCTTTATATTGTCATCCTGTATGCTCATTTCAAATGATGTTTTGATAAACCGGTCAAAGTTACTAATTTTTTGTAATCTTGAGCGACCGGAGTGTGTCGAAAGATGTTATGAGTATGATTCCTGAATAAGCAAACAAGTGCAACAAAAACGGGAGACCACTCAAAGCCTCCCGTTATATGTCTGAATGTCAATTTCTTATTCCTCGTCGTCTGACGGTTTCATAGTGTGGTAGACATTCTGGACGTCATCATCCTCTTCGATTTTCTCGATGAGTTTGTTGATTTCGATTCTGGCCTCCGGGGAAACCTCCACGAGTTCGCAGTTCGGAATCCTTGTGAACTCGGCTGAAATGATTTCGTAAGAGTGGTCTTCGATGTATTTCTGGATGGCGTTGAATGAAGTATATTCACCGTAGATGATGATTTCGTTCTCTTCGTCCTCGTTCTCCTCCTCGAAAACTTCGTCCACTCCGAGATCTATGAGTTCAAGTTCGAGCTCCTCAAGGTCTATGCTGTCGCTGCCTTTGATTCTGAACATCGATTTGTGGTCGAAAAGGTATTCCACACTGCCGGAAGTTCCGAGCGAACCTCCGAATTTGGTGAAATATGAGCGGACATTGGCGACAGTCCTGTTGTTGTTGTCCGTGGCTGCCTCTACGAGAACCGCGATGCCGTGCGCCGCACGTCCTTCGAGGATTACCTCCTTGTAGTCGGCCTGGTCTTTCTCCGATGCCCTCTTGATTGCCCTCTCGACATTTTCCTTAGGCATGTTTTCCGACCTTGCAGTCTGGAGCAGAGCCCTGAGACGCGGGTTTCCCGTCACGTCAGGTCCGCCCTGTTTTACTGCAATAGTGATTTCCTTGCCGATTTTGGTAAAGGTCTTGGCCATATGGCCCCATCTCTTGAATTTTCTTTCTTTTCGGAATTCAAATGCTCTTCCCATAGCTATTTCGTTTCGATTCTACTGATGTATTTGTCGATTTCGCGTGCCTCCATGGAATTCGGATAGAGGTCCTTGACTTTTTTGTAGAGTGAAAGGGCCTTCGCATAGTCTCCCGTCTCTTCGCAGACTGTGGCGGCTTTCATAAGATAACCTGCCGAGAATACATTGTCTTTTGCCTCAGCCGCCTTTTCGAAGCAGGAAAGCGCTTTCGCATATTCTCCGAGTGCAACGAATGCGTCTCCTTTGCAGGCAAGGGCACGAGGTCCGAGATAGTCGTCTCCGCCTTTGTATGAATCAAGGTATTTGACCGCATCTTCGTAGTTCTTGAGCTGGAGTGCGCATACTCCTGCGTAGAAATATACGGCATCTCCTCCTTTGGTCCCGTAGTCTTCGATGATCTGGGCGAATCCGAGGTCGCTCCCGTCACCGTTGAGGGCTGTGTCCCAGTTGCCGGCTGCGAAATTCCTTTCTGCAGCAATCATCTGGGTCTTGGCTTCTTCCACTGTTTCCTGCCAGTAGAACTTGTAGAAACAATAGGAACCTGCCGCAATCAGGAGAATTGCAACCGAGATGCCGATGATGAGCTTTTTGTTCTTTTCGAAAAATTCGTCAGTCTTTGAAACCGCTTCGACAACTGCCTCTGCGTTTTCTGCTTTTTTGTTAGTCTTGGCCATATCTGAATATTTTTGATTTCTTCAAAAATTCCCGCTTTCACACCGTATTCAAAACATCTGATGCGGGAGAAAACGCGCAAAATTATGAAAATTTGTCCAAACTCCAAAGTAATGTCACTATATTTATCTCACTTTGTGAGCTTATATAGGATGCGCCTCGGCAAAGTCAAAATAAATTTTGCCTCTGCACTCGGCTTTCACTATATTTGTCGTCCAAAACGACAGAGACGATGGCGATACTCCAGAAGATAGTGATTTCCGATTTCAGGAACATAAGGTTCCAGGAACTTGAATTCTCTCCGAAAATTAACTGCATTTGGGGAGACAACGGGTCCGGGAAGACGAACCTTTTGGATGCCATCTACTATATGTCCATGACTAAGAGTGCGCTGGGGATTTCGGACAGTTTCAATTTCAGGCACCAGACCGATGCTTTCGCCATTTCCGGCAGCTATCTGATGCCGTCGGGTCTGGAGAGCAGGTTTTCGGTGAGCGTGAAAAGGGGCGAGGAGAAAAAGCTGCGCTGCGACGGGAAGAACTGTAAAATCGCAGGGCACATCGGCAGGCTGCCGGCCGTTTTCGTGTCGCCTTCTGACATCTCCCTTGTGAGCGATGCGCCTGAGGAGCGCCGGAGATTCGTCAATTCCGTGATTTCCCAGATGGATTCCGATTATATGTTCCGTCTGCAGCAGTACAACCGTCTTTTGGCGCAGCGAAACGCCATTTTGAAAGACGGGGTGAAAGACTGGTCCCTGATGGAGGTGATAGATGCGCGGATGTCGGCTCTGGCTTCGGTGATATATGAGCGCAGGAGGGATTTCTGCCAGCCTTTGGCCGAGGCGGTGAACGACTGTTACCACCGTCTTAGCGACGGGAGGGAGTCGGTGTCGCTGCGTTACCGTTCCGAACTGGAGAATGAGACTTTAGAGACTTTGCTCAGACAGGCTTCGGAAAGGGATAGAATAATGAAATATACAACCGTAGGCGTGCAGAGAGATGATTTTGTCTTCGAAATGGATTCCTATCCCATCAAACGCTGCGGTTCCCAGGGGCAGCAGAAATCGTTTCTCTTAGCGTTGAAAATGGCACAGTTCGAACTGATGCGGACTTCTTTGGGTTTCCCTCCGATTCTGCTTTTAGACGATGTGTTCGATAAACTTGACTTCACCCGCACGAGCAATCTGCTGGAAATGGTGTCGGGAGATGGTTTCGGGCAGATTTTCGTCACTGACAGCAACAAGGTGAGGATGGAAAAACTGCCTTCGGGTGCGGGCGGAGACCGTTATTTCTTTGAAACGGCAGACGGCTGCTTCACGAGGACCGGTGCGGCGTCTTCCGCCTCACATGATGAATCTGCAGTGCAGGGGGATACATTGTC
>CABQAB010000235.1 GCA_902461985.1 uncultured Bacteroidales bacterium
CTTCACCCTCCAGAAAGAGGACGCAAAAATGTGGATTTAACACGAACCAAAAACGGCCGGCGGGAAAGAATTCCGCCGGCCGGATATTATGCCAATGCAACATCAATATTGCATGACAGTCTGGCTTAGTTTACGCTGATGTCTTCAACTTCAACCCACTGGATGCCGGCCTCGCCGACAGATGAGCCACCACCTCCATTTCCTAAAAAACCAGTATGCCCATAAAGGTCATTTCCGTTTGCCGTATAGTCCTTAGCTACAGAACCCTCTCCATCATTGAGTTTCCAGTATGCAACCAGTCCGTCAGAAGAAGCATCTACTGAATAGAAGTGACCGGCCGCATTGATTTCAGACTCGGAAAGGACCTTATTCCAGATACGGACTTCAGACATATTGCCTTTTAGACAACGACGCTGGTCACATGAAAATCCGAGGTAGAAATGTCTCGTTGAACCCCAGTTGGTTTCCTGAGCCCATTCACCCGTAGGGATTGTGAGGGAAGTAACTCCGTTGTCAAGAGCCTTTTCTCCCTTTTTCTCTCCGTTCACATACAATGCAATATTGCCGTTGTCAAAAGTAGCAGCGATATGATACCATTTGTTGGCATCTATATACGCCACATATCTCAGGCCGCTTTCCACGTCTTTACCATCAACCTTATTGTTGAACATGACCTCGACATCTCCAGGTTCGCTGCTGCTCGTGCCCCATACCCTCACATGGAAAGTCCCCTCGATTCCGAGAATGGTGTTGATGTTTTCATCCGGATTGCTGCCCTTGTAGAAAGTTTCGGCATTGACCAGAGCCTCAAGCGTAAATTTGCTCAGGTCTGTAAGAGGAGCAGGGTTAGGCCAGTTGGAATAAAGTCTTGCCACATTGAAATTCACGGCATACGACTTCTCCACTGGCTGAGGCGCGGTGCCGGCCTGAGAAACGTTGATGACAATGTCGTTCGCACCTTCTGCTGAAAGGGTGACGGTAGCCGTTCTCGCTGCACCTTCATTTTTAGGAACAACGATTCCGACAACAGGAAGATTCGTCTGAGGATTGTCCGCTTTCTGAGTGGTAACCCAAGACGCGCCTTCGCTCAAAGTGACAGTGATGTCGGCAGCCTTGAGCGCTGTCTTGATGCTTACCATGGCAGAACCGCCGCCCACCTCGTAGGAAAGGTCCTTCTGGGCAGGATCCTGAAGCTCGAATTCCACTCCTGGAGTAGGATCAGGCTCCTCTTCCTTTGCGGCTTCCTGCTCTGCGCGGAAAGTGGCCGTAGCCTTCCCTACCGTGAGAGTAAAAGTGACAGGACCTCTCTTGGTCTTTTCTGTGTTGGCTGAGGCTGTAAAGGTAATCTTGTCGCCGTTTTTGCCTTTAGTAACGTCGGGCTTGATCCACTCATACTCTGCAGGGGTCAATGTCCATTCGGCTGAACTTTCCACGACTACGGCAAGTGTGGACTCTTCAGCCTTGAAAGTATAGGACTTCGGTGACAAGGCCACCTTATCCACAGCAGTGCTTCCGCCACCGTCCACATCAGGTTCCGGCTTTTCGCAACTGCAGATTACACAGCCGAGAACGGCTGCAAACAATAAACTCTTTTTCATTATTATTGGTTTTGTTAATGGTTAATCGTAAGTCCGCTACAGTCCTCCGCCGATGGCGACAGGCTTCTGAAGATCTGTGAACGAGATGTTGTATGACTTGATAGGCCTCTGGTCTGCTGCTGCATTTTTCAATTCGCCGTTGAGTTTGTAGTAGGCCACAAGACCCGGGGTCTCAGGATTGACGTTGAGCATATTCTCCTTGATCTGTGCAGGCGTGCGGACTACGTTCCAGAGTCTCACCTCGGACATGAGACCGGTGAAAGGACGAGTTCCCCACTTGAAATTAGGAACCTGACCTATCGAGAACCCGTAATCAGCCCCGTTAGCCGTGAGGTCGCTGGACATGGTGAAACTCCCTTCAACCACGCACTCTCCGTTCACGTAGAGCATGCCTTTGCCGTCCGCAGAGCAGGTGAATGCAAGATGATACCACTGCCCGGCCTGAAGAGGATTTCCAGTCCATGTCATCTCACTGTTTCCCGCCATCTGAAGTATGTCACGAGGTACTGTTCCACCGCCGGCGTCACCGATACGCATGATCATCACGCCTTCACAGCCCATGACCGTGTTGTTGTCGCCGAATCTGCTTATGTTGACTACCGCTTCATAAGTCACTTCGTCGAACTTGTCAAGCGGAGTGATAGGGACAGTGATATAGCTGTAGTTGAAAGATGCAGCCTTAAGTATCTTGAGAGGTTTCTTGACTTCATAATAAACCACGTCGAAACCTTCAATCACAGGAACTTCGGCCGCACTCACGCGTACCGGAACGAGGAAGGATTCGCCGGGAATCAGCTGTTCGTCAAGATTGTCAAGGTGCATGACAACGGTATTGGCATAGACTCTTCCCGCATTGATGACTGAATTTGAACTTTCCAGAGTCACGCCGGACAGGACTTTATACTGCTTTGAGTACTTCGCATTGTATGCCTCCACGAGGGATTCATCCCCGATGGTGTAAGCCACATTAACTTCCCTGTCCGACACGGATGTCAGGCGGGATTTCAATTCTATTTCGTATGAATCGACGCCATCCTCGATCAGTATGGCATCTCCGGCATCCTCCATATAGACTTTCAGCTCATGGAGCGCGGCCTCCCTGTCACAGCCCTCGAACGCGAATAGGCAAAGGCAGAGAAAGGTAAAAATTTTCGCTATCTTGTTCATAATTCTACGTCTTATTGGTTTTCAGCCTCGTCGCTGCCGCCTTCCTGAGTTTTCTTCCACTCATAGAAGACCCGCAGATTCTCCTGAATGGCCTTGCGCATCCATTTGTAGTCAGGGGTATTGTCGTAGTCCTTCGTAAAACGGTATGCTCCGACTCCGCCCTTATATCCCTTAGGCGGCATATAGGACGCATGAGTCATGATCGCGCCACCGTCCACGGCATACTTCTCGAAATTTTCGCAGAGAATCACCTTGTGAGGCTCCTTGAAACTGATGCCTCTGCCGCCTCCGTAAGCCTGTTCGATGAAATAGTCCACATACTCCGGACACTGGTCCTGGAATATACTCATAACACCGTCTATACAGAGCAGTTTGTGTCCCTTGTTCTCCGGATCGCTCGCCGGACCTATGTATTTGCCCATTTCCTTTATAAGGAACACGATGAGTTCGTTCTGCTTAGAATTGCCGGCAAGAGTTCCGTCCGAGTCATTGAATCCCGCACCCGGCTCCCAGTCTATGTCGAAACCGTCCCAGTCACTGGTGTAGAGAGAATCGCATAGAGCCTTCGCGAATCTTGCATGGGCCGCCTTCAACTCCTCCGTATTGGAAAGGTCGTGGGAAGTGAATCCCCAGTAATCCCAGCGGGCATATTTCTTTTCTTCGTTGAGCTTGCTCTCGGACCATCCCTCTTCCTCCGCCTTTTTGTAGAGTTCGGTATAGAGAGACTCCGGAGTCCTGCCCTTGCCAAGGTGGGAAAGGAGGCTGACTTCAAGCAGTTTGATACCCTTTACCTTCTGCACGAACTCCTTGTCCTTTTTCTGTTCAGGAGTGATTTCGTACCGGCTCGGAGCACCGCTCCACATGGAAATTATGTCCATGCTGTCCGGGACAGCTGACAGATAGCCTTTTCTGGCCGTACCCTGAGGAGCCCAGTCGGAGAACCATCCGAAAGACGAGCCCTC
>CABQAB010000236.1 GCA_902461985.1 uncultured Bacteroidales bacterium
CCTCAAAGTAGCGCGTCTACCATTTCGCCACATCCGCTTGAATTGGGACTGCAAAGGTAAGAACAATTCCCGAATCTGCAAAAATTATTTTATATTTTTCTGCGCTGAAGAGTCGGAATGCAAGTGTAGCGTGCACTTTGACATGAAGAAACCGGCATCAAGCGCAATGCCCGATGCCGGTCTCCTCACTTTGTATCTTTACTTCTCGGCAGGGATAGGCTTCCAGTAGACGGTCATGCCGATACCCATGACTGAGCCTTTGACTGAAAGACGGCCGTCAGCGGTGAATTTAACGGTCGCGTCTGCGCGGAGACCTCTCGTCGGGTCGTAGATTTTGCCCTTCCACTGTTTCTTCCCGGCATCATAGACCAGATTCCACATGATGATCATCTCGTTGCAAGGCACATTACGGAGCGATTTGTCCGGGTTTTTTGTGTCTTTGCAGATGTTGCCGTCTTTGTCGTACATGTTCTTTGCCCAGTAGTTCTGGAAAGTGTAGGTGCCGTCGGCAGCCTTGAACGCCTTGACCTTGGACTGTTCCCCCTTATGGTCAATGAAATAGTGGCCGATGATGCCGTCGGCGGAGTTGTTGCGCGATTCCTGTGCCGACACGCCGGCTGCAGTGAACATACAGAATGCGGCTGAAAGTGCCGCGATGACGAATCTTCTCATAATCAAACAATTAAATAATTTCAAAAAAATAATCTGCCTAACTGATGAATATTTTTGCAATCCCTTTCTTGTCAGTCCTTTCCGCATCGGCATAGTGAAGACAAGGTCCTCCCTCTGCGTCCGCCCCTTGAAAAGGGTCATGTTCCAATCTCTTTGCCCGAATCATACAATCGGTTTTGCAAAATTAGATAATTTTCCATATTTTTGCACGCTTTTCCTCGGGAAGGAAGCACAAGGTTTAGTTTAACAATTAAAACAGATTCACAATGGCTGTTAAAATTCGTCTTCAGCGCCACGGAAAGAAGAATTTCGCATTCTTCCACATTGTTGTGGCTGACACCCGCGCACCTCGCGATGGTCGTTTCATCGAGCAAATCGGTTCTTACAATCCTAACACAAATCCTGCCACAATCGTGCTCAACTTCGACAGAGCGCTCAACTGGGTTAAAGTAGGTGCAGAACAGACACTCGTAACACGCAGAATCCTTTCTTATGAGGGAGTGCTTCTCCGCAACCACCTTGACGGAGGCGTAGCAAAAGGCGCACTCACTCAGGAGCAGGCTGACGCTAAATTCGCTGCATGGAAGGCAGCCAAGGATGCCAAGGTCAATGCAAAGAAAGAGGGTCTTGCCCAGACAGCGGCTGCAAAGAACAAAGCTGCAGTTGCCGCTGAGGTAAAGGTCAATGATGAAAGGGCTGCTGCTCTCGCAAAGAAAGCACAGGAAGCTGCAGAGGCTGCAAAAGCCGCTGAGGAAGCTGCTGCCGCCGAGACTGCGGAAGAAACTCCGGCTGAAACAACTGAGGCCTGAGTCTTTGGAAAATTTCATCAGAATAGCCAAAGCCGTCAAATCTGACGGCACTGACGGAGGCCTTGTAATAAGCTTTTTGTCAGTCAGTTATGAAGATCTGGAAATTTCGGAACCGGTATTCGTCTATTTTGACGGACTCCCGGTTCCTTTCTTTATCGAAAAAATCTCGAAAAAGGGCAATACAAAGGCCGTGGTCCGTCTGACCGATATCCGCTCGTATGCTGATGCGGAGGAAATAGTCGGCAGGGATATCTACGTGAAGGACGACGGAGAGGGGACGGATGACTCTCCGGAAGATCTGATCGGATGGAGGATAGAAACCGTGGAAGGTGTGGAAATCGGTGTGATTTCGGACTATATGGATATACCCGGCAACCCTTGCATAGAGGTTGCTGCAGAAGAAAAGTCCCCGGTCATCCTGCCGTTGCACGAAGATTTCGTGGTGGAGGTGAATCCGGAGACTATGACAATCGTAATGAATCTGCCCGAAGGGCTTATCTGAGCCGTACGGTCAATTCCTGTTCATAATCCACTTTTCTCGCCTCGGCAAGGTCCATTAAGCTATGACACAGTTGTCTCTCAGGTTGCGGTAGAACACAGCCTGGGATGTATAGTAGTATGGAATAAACCAGAGGAATCCTATACCTCCAGTAATGCAGCTGAGCAGGAACCAGCCTATGAAGCTCAACTGAAGATAGAACAGATTGAATTTCTGGCCGCTCATGAGTTTCTGGCTCTTTCTGATGGCTTCGCGTACTGAAATCTGCGGGTCGTCTACGATAATATAAGGAGTCAGAGCGTAGGAATATGCTTTGACTATGCCCGGAATTACGAAAAGCAGAGACCAGAGGAAAACGAAAATCTGCATTAGAATCGTACCTCCGATAGCTCTCCAGTAGACTTTGAATCCATATCCCCAGCTGTTGGATACAAGTCTTGAATCAGAATAGACATATAACGCACAGAACGAATATATGAATCCGACTGAGAGCGGCAGTCCTACGAGAATCAGCAGCAGGAAACTTGTGCCTGACGTGCCCCAGTAGGCAGGGGAGTAAATGGCGGCTATGACGTCTACCGGGTCGGCGAACAGAGAGTAGAGAGAGGTCGCTCCCGAAATAAGGCAAATCACGGCGGCGTAAATGAGAGTAGCAAGAACAGCTTTTGCCCAGTTCCCTCTCAAAGCGGACAAAGCTGCGTTCTTGAACTCCTGATTGGTAGTCATCATGGTATCTTGGTTTTATAACATTATCTCAAAAGGTCTTCTATCCGTATTGAACCGGAAGTCTTTTCGTCACGGTATTTCACGATTACAGGGCAGTACAGGCTTATGCCGTCCTCAGCGCCCGGCCCTTTTTTTACTGGTCTGGAACCCGGAACTACAACGGCTCCGGAAGGCACAGTAATCCTTCCGCTTTCATCCGGGCGTATCCATGTCCCGTTGACGGCATCGTATATGGCGGTCGAAGCGTTTATTATGACTCCTGTCGCAATTACGGCCCCGGAGCATACGAGAGTGCCTTCGTAAATGCCGCAGTTGCCTCCTATAAAGACATCGTCCTCAATGATTACAGGCAAAGCCCCCACGGGTTCGAGGACTCCGCCCAATTGTGATGCGGCGGACAGATGAACCCTTTTCCCGACCTGCGCACATGAACCTACGAGGGCATGGGAGTCAATCATAGTCCCTTCATCCACGTACGCACCTATATTCACATAGGCAGGCGGCATCATGACTACTCCTTTGGACACATAGGCCCCGCGGCGCACGGAACTGCCTCCGGGTACTATGCGGAATCCGTCAGCGGGAGTGAAATGCCTTGCCGGAACCGTGTCCTTGTCCACATATTCTCCCATCTGCTCTAAACTGCCGATACGGAAACCCTCCAATATCCTTTCCTTGACAGCAGGATTGACTTTCCAGACCCCGTCAGCCTTTTCCGCAACTCTGATTTCCCCTCTTTCAAGGGCATCGCAAAACTGTGAAAATTCGAGTTTATCCATTTTTGAATATTACTTAATGCATCCCAAATCCTTGAGCACTTTCCGCATCAGTTCAGCGGTCCTGGAGTCACAAGGCATTAAAGGAAGACGCAGTTCATTGTGAATCAGACCCATCTCTGCAAGGGCGGCCTTTACCGGAATAGGGTTGCTTTCCACGAAACAGGCAGAGAACAGCGGCCTGAGGCGGTAGAAAAGTTCGGAAGACCGGCAGATGTCCATCTCACATCCGGCT
>CABQAB010000237.1 GCA_902461985.1 uncultured Bacteroidales bacterium
ACAACGGTTTCAGCTACACTCTCGGCGCGGGAGGAGTTTCCACAGGCTCCAAATCAGTGCTCACCATCAACCTGAACCGCTGCATCCAGCATGCTGTCAACAATGGAAAGGATTACATCGCTTATCTTGAGGAAGTTACGGATCTTGTCCACAAGGTTCAGTTAGGCTACAACGAGAATCTCAAGGCCCTTCAGGAAAAGGGTATGCTCCCGCTTTTCGATGCCGGATATATCAACATTGCAAGACAGTATCTTACCATAGGCATCAACGGTATGGTGGAGGCTGCCGAGTTCCTTGGCATTCCTATCAATGACAATCCACAGTATACCGAATTCGTGCAGAAGGTTCTCGGCGTAATCGAGCGTTACAACAAGAAATACCGCACCAAGGAGACCCTTTTCAACTGCGAGATGATTCCTGCGGAGAATGTGGGCGTGAAACACGCGAAGTGGGACAGGGAAGACGGCTACAAGGTGCCTCGTGACTGCTACAACAGCTATTTCTATGTGGTTGAAGACGATTCGCTCAACATCATCGACAAGTTCCGTCTCCACGGCCGCAAGTACATCGAGCACCTTACGGGAGGATCCGCGCTCCACATGAATCTTGAGGAGCATCTGAGCAAGGAACAGTACAGGCTCCTGCTCAGGGTGGCCGCCCATGAGGGATGCAACTATTTCACTTTCAATATCCCTAATACCATTTGCAACGAGTGCGGTCACATCGACAAACGCTATCTTAAGGAGTGTCCACACTGCCACAGCAAGAACATTGACTATCTTACCCGTATCATCGGATATATGAAGCGCGTGTCGAATTTCTCGGCTGCCCGCCAGGCGGAGGCTTCCCGCAGGTTCTATGCAAAGGAGAACGGGGAAATCCGGCAGGCTGTAAATGAGCAGGCGTAGACTCTGTTTAAGGGATAAAGACAGCTTCTTAGTCTACTGAAATGTTGAAATTCTATAATTATGACATTGTTTGCCAGGAAATCCCCGACGAGGTGACCCTGGCAATCAATATAAGCGGATGTCCGAACCATTGCCCGGGGTGTCACAGCCCCTGGCTCTGGGAGGATGTCGGCGAAGTGCTGTGCGATGTGCCGGCTGCAGGAGGGCAGCCTGACTTTTCGGCTCTGGAGCAGATTGTGGGGAATTATGCCGCCTGTATCAGCTGCGTGTGCTTCATGGGCGGGGACAACTCGCCGGAAGAGGTGGAAGCGTGTGCGCTGAGGGTGAGTGAACTATGGCCTGAGCTCAAGACCGCATGGTATTCCGGCCGGGAACTGCTCCCGCCGGGAGTTTCCGCCGGGAGTTTCGACTATCTCAAGCTCGGCCCGTACATCGAAGCCTGCGGCGGTCTGCGCTCGCCGTCCACCAACCAGAAACTCTACCGCATCGACTCCGGTCGCTTCATCGAAATCCATGTCCGCGACCCTCATCTCTGACAACTTTTTTGTCTGCAGTTGCACGGTTTTTGTGGCTCTAATACGGTTTTGAGCTAAAAAATCGGTATTATGGAACCAAGATTTTATACTTACACAGTTCTGCCGCAGGACATCGACTGCACTTCCAAGGCGAGGTTCACTACTCTTGTAAGGGCTTTGCTTGATACGGCGGGTGAGGATGCGCGGGTAAACGGCTTCGGAATACAGCCGCTTGCCGAATTGAACATGGGCTGGGTGCTCTCCCGTTTAGGAGTCGAAATAGATTATCGTCCGGCCGAGCATGAGACTTTCACCGTAGAGACATGGGTGGCGGATTACACATCTCTTACTACCGACCGCTGCTTCCGTTTTCTCGACAAGGACGGAAACTGTTTCGGAAGGGCCGTTTCGCAATGGTGTATCATAGATTTCGGGGCAAGAAGACTTGCGCCGATGTCAAGACTCGCCCATATGACCGAAGGTACGACCACCGACAAGCCCTTCCCCTGCGCAGCCCCGAATAAAATCAAGCCTTTCGAGGCTGAGCCTTGTGCCTCCCGGCAGGTTAAATATACGGACATCGACTTCAACCGCCACATGAACACTCTGCGATATGTGGATATGCTGGCTGATGAGCTGCCTTTGGAAGTAGTCAGCGGTGACCGCAAATTGCGTGTGGACCTCCATTTCGTCAAGGAATCAGTCTATGGAGACCGGCTCAATGTGGCCCGTGTCGAGGACGCCCCAGTTGAGGAAGGAGGCGAACCAAGTTACAGAATGTCCATTCGCAAGGATGACGGAACACTTGTAATATTGGCTTCTATGGCCTTCAGAGGCTGATTCTGCCGCCTAATCAAATATGGTACGGCTTTTGTCATGGACGAATCCGGTTTATTAAATTTTTGGATTATGAAAAAGAGAATTGGATTGTTTATGGCAGCGGCCCTTGCAGCCCTTGCTATAGTGTCTTGTTCTAAAGACGAAGGACCGGACTATTCCAAAATGTATTTGAACTGGATAGTCACTTGCAAGAATACAGAGGACGGAAAGACATATCTCCAGCTTGATGACGAGACTACCGGCTATGTCAGGAATATCGACAGACAGCTTTTCAAAGGACGCCAGGTAAGGGCGTTGGCGAATCTTACAGACTTCGGAAAAGGACCGGAGGGATATGACAGGACAGTCGAAATCAACAGAATCGACAGCATCCGGACCAAATCCCCCGTGCCGACAGCAGGGGCTGAGAATGACGAAAAATATGGAAGCGCTCCCGTGGAAATCCTGAAATCCTGGGCCACATTGATAGAGGATGATTATCTCAATCTCTGTTTCGAGACTTTCTGGGGTTATCCAAGCAAGGTGCATTACATCAACCTCCTCACAGGAACTGATCCGGAAGACCCTTATGTGCTTGAACTCCGCCACGATTCCAACGGAGACACTGAAAGTTATGACAGAGCTGTCTCGATTGTGGCTTTCGACCTTAGGGAACTGCCGGATACAGAGGGCAAGACGGTGAAACTGACGCTTAATTACCAGTCCTATTCCGGAAAGAAGTCGATACAGTTCGACTATTGCAGCGGCAAGCCTTCAAATGATACTGAAGGAGTCAAGCCGGACAATCTGGACCTGACATTGAAAATTGAATAACTTGAAAATATCGATATGACGAAAATTATTTCAGCACTATGCGCAGGAGCAGCGTTGCTTTTGGTCTCCTGCACTGAGAACATAGACGCCAGCAAGGCCATCATAGGCGACTGGACTATCGTTGAAGCCGACGGAATCACTGTCGAAAAAGGATTCGAGACTCCATCGCTTTCTTTTGGAGAGGACGGCATGATGAATGGAAACACCAGCATCAACAGGATGTTCGGAGGCTATACGGTTTCCAGCGACAAAGAAGCACGCATCAGTTTCGGCAATTTAGGGATGACACGTATGGCCGGTCCTACGTTTGAGACTGAAAATGCAATCACTGCCGGTCTCGGCAAGGCTGCGAACGTGAAATTCTCAGATTTGGAGCATATGCAGTTTCTTGATGCTGAAGGCAATGTGGTAATGGTTCTCGAAAAGGGACTTCCTGCTGCCGAACTCACACCGGCAGAGACTGCACAGCCGGCCGGGGAAACTACAGCCGAGGAATAACAAAGGCGGCTGCCTTTGCAGCTGACTCCTCAATGGACAAGCCGTCTGTCACAATCGTGTGGCAGGCGGTTTTTTCGTAGACTGCTTCCCGTTCCTCCAGAAGCCCGTCTATGCTTCTGTCTTTCAGCATAGG
>CABQAB010000238.1 GCA_902461985.1 uncultured Bacteroidales bacterium
CCTGCGGAAATCAGACGGCCGCGCCCCCTCTTCAACACATTTGAGGGCCGTAACCGAACGTTCCTGAGCGGAGATTCCTGTAGTAGTGGAAATGTGGTCTATGGAAACCGTAAAGGCCGTGCAGTGGTTGTCAGTATTTTCCGAGACCATAGGCTTCAGATCGAGTCTTTCGCAATATTCCCGGCTCATCGGCATACATATCAGCCCTTTCGCCTTTGACGCCATGAAATTCACGTTTTCAGTGGTGGCGAACTGGGCGGCGCACACAAGGTCGCCTTCATTTTCGCGTCCCGGGTCATCGAGCACGACAATCATTCCGCCTGTGCGCAATGCCTCAACCGCCTCCTCAATAGTATTGAAATCAAATTCTTTTTCCATATCATCCGTCTGTATCAAAAACCGTTGTCATGCAGAAACTCCTGCGTCAGGCCGCCTGTCTGCGGCCGGGAAGCCAGTTTCTCCACATATTTTGCAATAATGTCATTTTCAAGATTGACCCGGTCACCCTCACGCAGACCATGCAATGTCGTCATTCCAAGAGTGTGGGGAATGAGGGAGACCGAAAATTCCCGGCCGCCCGCTTTCGCGACGGTAAGGCTGACCCCGTCAATGGCTATCGAGCCTTTCTCCACCACATAGCGCAGCACGGAAGCTTGCGCTTCCACCGTCAGCCACAATGCATTGTCGTCCCGGCGCACGGAGACTATCCGCCCCGTCCCGTCAATATGTCCGGTAACTATATGTCCGCCGAGCCGCCCGCCGGGAGAAAGGGCGCGTTCGAGATTGACCCGGCTGCCCGGCTGCAGATATTTCAGCGCGGTGCGTTCCATGGTTTCAGGCATCACGTCGGCAAAGAAACCGTTTTCGCTTGTCCGGGTCACCGTCAGACATACACCGTCAGTGGCAATGCTGTCTCCTGTACGAGTGCCTTCGAGAACGACGGCTGCGCGTATTTCTATCGTAAGGCTCCTTGAACCACGCCTTATCTGCTGCACAGTACCTATTTCTTCTATTATTCCCGTGAACATGTCATTTTTTGATTATGCCGTTTATCAGTATGTCATCGCCTACCCTTTCCACGACGACGTCTTCCAGTCCGGCGGCATCGTTCATACACCCGATACCGAATCCGGCCACAGGCGTCATGGACTCGCTGCCGCCTATTATTTTCGGGGCTATGAAGACTGCCGCCTCATCGACAAACCCGCCATCTATGAAACTTCCGTTCAAGCTGCCGCCTGATTCAAGCAGGATTGAGTCAATTCCGGCTTTTCCGGCAATGCGCAGAAGGTCTCCGACAGAGACATGTCCGTTCTCCTCTGCACATTCCCAGGTCTCGACTCCGGCCGCACGCAAACTGTCAAGCTTATGTCCGTCAGCCCGCAGGGTGTGGGCTACTATTGTGCGGAATTCCAGGGCAGTGGCAACCAGTTTCGAATCAAGGGAAATAGCCGCAGCCGAATCCGCAACGATGCGCAACGGCTGGCGCGGACTGCCTTCCAGCCGGCAGTTGAGCATCGGATTGTCCGCCCTGACAGTCCCCGCCCCCGTAAGGACAGCCATGTGGGAACGGCGCATCTCATGCACCCTCCGTCTGGATTTATCCCCGGTCACCCATTGGGAATCCCCCGTTTTAGAGGCAATCTTGCCGTCTAAAGTCATGGCCGTCTTGAGAGTCACCCACGGCAGGCCGGTCGTCATGTATTTGAGGAACACCCTGTTCTGCCTGCGGAGTTCCTTTTCGAGCAGCCCGCACTCGACCTCTATACCGGCTTTCTCCAGCTGTCTGACACCTTTCCCGGCCACCAGAGGATTCGGGTCCATGATGCCGACCACGACACGGCTTATCCCGGCCGCGATTATCGCATCCGTACATGGCGGAGTCTTGCCATAATGGCAGCATGGCTCCAACGTCACATACATAGTCGCCCCGGCGGCAGTTCCGCCGCAATTCCTCAGGGCATTCCTTTCTGCATGCAGCCCGCCCCAGCGTTCATGCCAGCCTTCGGCTATGACCAGCCCGTCAAGCACGATTACCGCACCCACGAGCGGATTGGGATTCACCATCCCCTCTCCACGTTGCGCCAGTTCCATCGCCCGGCGCATCCAGACTTCATCATTGCGTGAAAACATTTCCTTTTTACCGCTTAAAACAAAACCCGAAACGGAGGTTTCGGGGCGGCGGAATACACGGACGACATACTATGCCGCACACGCGTAAACAACTGCACTTTCTCTCATCCGGACTGTAACCGTCGGCATCGGAATTTCACCGATTCAGTTTCCGCAGGTCCCTTCAGAATGGACACTGGCCGGAAAGTCGCGGGCTTTGACCGCCGGTGGGGATTTTCACCCCGCCCCGAAGTGCGTTTCATCAATTCGGGTGCGAAGATAGTGAAAGTCGAGCGCAGAAGCAACGGAACTGTCAATTTTTTCAAAATTCGTATATTTACGGCAAAAACAATTTTGTCATGAAAAAATTTGAATTCAAAAAATCTGTTGTTGTCTCCATCTGCGTTACGATAATCCTCATAATCGCCTGTATGTCATGCTGCACGGTCGTCGATTCATCCGAGGTCGGCATCAAGTTCAAGAAATTCGACCTTACCGAACAGGGAACACTCAAAGCGACACCGGTCAGCGGATGGACATTCTACAACCCCATAACGACCTCCATCTTCACCTATCCTGTATATATCCAGAGAGTGGATTATTCCCCGTTCACGGTTACGACTAAGGACGCGGCCATTTTCGAGATGGATCCGGTGCTCGCCTACCAGCTTAACAGGGACAAGGCAGCGGAAATATTCGCAACTTACAGACGGCCGCTGCAGGACATTGAGGCTGGATATATGCGCACCTGCATCTATGACGCATACAGAATCGTCGCCAACGGCTACACTTCCGACGAACTCATGGGTTCAAGGGCGAAGTTCGAATCCGAAGTCAGGGCCATGCTTGAAAAATCCATGAACGATGAAGGATTCATAGTAAAGGAGTTCACTTCCCAGATCACTCCGCCGGAATCACTCAGGAAAATGATTGACGAGAAGAACGCGGCGATACAGAGTGCGCTCAGGGCCGAGAACCAGGTGAAGGAAGCCGAGGCGAACGCCAAGATTGCCATTGCTAAAGCCGAAGGGGAAGCCGCGGCCCTCAAGATCAAGGCAGACGGAGAGGCCTACTACAACCGCACTGTGGCCGCATCCCTGAACGAACTTCTCGTGCGTCAGGACGCCATCCAGAAATGGAACGGAGTTCTTCCTGCCTACAACGGCGCAGGCGCGATTCCGTTTATAGACATCAACAGGAAATAACAGCAATGCAGCCCGGCCGGAATGGCTGGGCTGCATGCGTATAAGACTTATCGGATTATTCCGGCCAGTCAGTTGACACTGCTTCAGTGGATACTTCAGGCCAGTAAACGATGCTGTAGTTAGTGCGGAGGTCATTGCCTTTGCCGGTCAAGTCCGCGAATACGGTAGTGCTGCCCTCTTTGGTTGCGGTAGCCTTGCTCATTCTCCAATAGCCTTCCAGCCCGTTCGCCTTGGGAGAAACAGACTTGATGTTGTTCACAATCTGGTCGGCAGTTCTGCAGACAGACCACACGCGGGCCTCGGTGCAGAGAATCTTGCACTGTCCCCAGTGGACAGGACCTGTTCCGTGCCCTGCATCCCCGGACGAACCGCCCATAAATGAGAAGTTAT
>CABQAB010000239.1 GCA_902461985.1 uncultured Bacteroidales bacterium
GAATGAAATCAGCCTGAACATTTCCGGGGAGGGAATAGAGCTTCCGGCTGAACTCTATATTCCTGTTCCCGCCGGCGATCTGGGACAGCTTACCGTGATGGCGGAGACAGACAACTGGAGCGGAATCATATCCTGCGGCGAGGTCAAAGGCTCCACCGGACATCAGATTGTCGGTCTTGAAGAAATATCCCTCACGATTCCTTCGGATGCGCTGAATCTCTCGGAAGGAGGACATTACGCCAACTGCTATCTTGTGGAGGATAAATCCGGCAGAGTCTATTCTTTTGAAACGAAGATGCCTGACGGAAACCTGCCTGCAGACGACATCGCCTCCTGCAGCTGTCTATGGCAGAGTTCACCGTCGCTCCTGACATATCTCGGAATTGACGCTGCGGCCGGAAAGGTCTATTTCAGACGGAACCCGGGAGAAAGCGGCAACGCGCTGATAGGCCTTCATTCGGCAGACGGGACGGTGCGCTGGAGCATACATCTGTGGTTCCCGGCCACGGCTCTCGAAACGAGAAGGGCGGGAGACTATATTTTCATGGACCGAAACCTCGGTGCGATGCTCTCCGATGCGGATGACTTCTCCAATTCCTCCATAGGGCTGCATTACCAATGGGGAAGGAAGGACCCGTTCCCATCAGTCTCGGAAATGAGGGGGGCAGGCAATTACAACCACGCCAAGGTCTATCCGGACAATATCAGCTTCGAGACTGCTCAGGACGGAGTCTCGCAGCAATACGCGGACGCCCATCCTACCACATATTTCTGGGGAAAGTCAGCAAGCGGCAAGGAGGACTGGATAGATGTCCAGGACGACGGTCTGTGGTCCTCGTCAGCCTCCCGCTCCAATCCGTGTCCGTATGGCTGGCAGGTGGCCACAAGAGACGCATTCTCGCAGTTTGACTATAGGGTGAAGGAAGCCCAGTATATAGACAAGGTCGGCATAACAATAGTTGATGACGATGGCAAGCCTGTGCTCTTCGCTCCGGGAGGCTGGTACCGCCGCACCGCCAGCACCACCCAGATCTGTTCGGCGGACGAGGTCTCGATATGGACCTCCACGGCAGTTGCCAACGGAGACTTCCGGGGCTCTTACCGCTTCCGTGTCACAAAGGGCTCATCCAGAGGCGTGGTCTCAATCTATCCTCAGCGCCGTTGGGGAGCTAACGTAAGATGCATAAAAGTTCAATAGATATGAAAAGGCCGTTACATACGTCGTCCGCCTGTCTCGTCGCTGTCCTCCTGGCCGCGGCTTCGGGCTGTACGAACCAGTTTGAAAAGACAATCAACGAAGGCTCAGGCCTGGGCTATCCGGAAAAGATATGCGAAGTCGATGAGAATGCCGGTTCAATCCGGATTCCGGTAATCGCGACTATGGAGTATCAGATACATACGGATGCCTCATGGCTGGATGTCCCTTCATGCTCTCCCGCCGGAAGGGAAGGCTTTGAAATGAGATATGAAGCCAACGGAGGGCTGCCGAGAACGGCAGAAGTTATAGTCTCCATCGAGCAGACGCATCATCACGACACTCTTTCCGTCCGTCAGAAAGGCCGGCTCGTACCGCATCTGGAGACTGAAAACAACGTGCTCTGCATAGACGGTTCCTCTTCAGGCACAGTCAGGGCAGATGTCAGCACCAATATCGACAAATCCCTGATAGAAATATCCTTCAGCTGTGACGGGGAGAGCGACTGGATTGAAGACGTTGAATTTGACGGGACCCGGCTGAGTTTCAGCTATGATGCCAATCCTGACAGTTTCGTCAGAAGGGCGGTAGTGAGTCTGGTATACCATGGTGCCTTTGGAGACTCTATTGCACTGGATTTCCTTGTCACCCAGAAATCCTCCACGGATTCGGCCGGAAGGGAAATGTCATTAGACGAATTCTGTGCATTGGCAGACGTGGCCGGGACTGTGATTGAGGAGGACATCATAATCGAGGGAATAGTGGTCAGCGACAAGGCCGGCGGCAACTGCGGCGAGGACCTTTCGACCATATATCTTGAATCTCCGGATGCTGAAAGGGGGCTTATGCTCAGGACTGCCACGGTCGAGGACAATCTCTTCCTCCAGGGCGACCGGGTCAAACTCTCCCTGCGCGGAGCCAGGCTCTATCGCTCATCGGTGCTTGATGCTTCAAAAGACCCTGTGTATTATTATCTTACGGACCTGAAGGGAAATATGGCGATTGAAAAGACCTCTCTGGGCAGGGAAGGGCTGCCGCTCAAGACCAGAACCATAAACGGTCTCAGGGACGAGGATATTTTCACTTATGTGACCATCCCGGACTGCGAGATTCCTGTGCGCAAGGGTCCTCTTACCCCTATAAGTGAAAGGTTCACGTCAGTATTCGGTTCTGACAAGGTCTCCAAGTTCGGCATACTTCTGCATGACATCTACGGAGGCTCGATGTATCTCTACACAAATGTCAGCTGTCCGTACCGCAGAAATGGAGAGAAACTGCCATACGGAAGCGGAAACATGAGCGGGGTTGTGGTCCATGAACTCTATCCTTCTTTCAGCTGGCAGGACAACGCAAGCGGCAATGTAGACAGCTACGGCAACATAGGACGCTATCAGTTGAGGCATACCTGCAGAGAGGACTTTGACCTTGCCGCTACGATGGAGGAACGCAGTTTCTCCGGCATCATCTGCGAGTGGAGGTATGTGCTTGACAAAAACCTTGAGAAATATTACGCAACCGACGGAGACAAGACCGCATATTTCACCTACAGTTTCGTATATCCCGATTCCTACACCGACGGCAGAGCCGGAAAGCTTCCGATAAACAAGGTCGAGGACTGGTCCTATCTCGGACCGGTGGGAGAGTCCAATGCGGGAAATATAAACGGGGCCGGTGTCGTGCTGGATGACGGTCAGGACTGGATGAGTCCGGACTGGAGCGGTTATAACAGCGAATATGCGGCTGATGCCAATGCGAAAGGCTACGGCAATATAACGGCAAACGCCGGTTCTGCATGGGGAACTAACCTCACTGCACGAAACGGAGAGCCTATGTGGACTACGCTCGTGTTCTCCACAGCCGGTCTGTCTTCACAGAAAATGAGTCTGCAGCTGTCCTCCATGAACAATTTTCATACGTCTACCCAGAATGTGAACGGGCTTCCTGTCTTTCTGGCAGGACCGCGCTACTGGAGGGTTGAATATTCTTTGGACAACAGCAGCTGGACGACTGCGGCCTCCTATTCCCTTCCGGATTTCTGTCAGACCACCCCTGTCGCCCAGCCGTGGCAGACTCCCGGATTCAAGCAGGTAAACATCCCTCTGCCGGCGTCCAGACTTATGGGGCAGGAAAAAGTATATATCCGTATCATCCCGGAAACTTCCCTTCTGAGCGGTTCCAAGACGGATTATATAGACCCGTCCATACATTATCCGAACAGCGGCTCTTTCCCTACCGCATGGAATTACATAGGCATACGCTACAACACTGTGGACGTTCCCGCAACCGATTTCGGTGGAAGTGACATTGATTCTATGAACCCTATCGACTACAACTGGTGATGAAAAAGTATATCCTGACATTCTCGGCGGCTATAGTTTTAGCAGCCTGTACCAAGACCGGTATGCCCGAAGCTGAAAAACTGCCGGCGGATTCCAAGGTCGAACTGACTTTCTCGGCCGATCTTGTGACATCCAAGACTACCCTCGGAAGCGACTGGTCAGTAAGCTGGT
>CABQAB010000240.1 GCA_902461985.1 uncultured Bacteroidales bacterium
CCGATGTCTTTTGAACGCAGCCTTGAGGACAATCCATGCTTTTCAAGCTACCATCCGGACAGGGAATACATGAAACGCTCCGGCGCAGATCTCAAGATGGTTACATACAGAGAAGGAATTTTCATGGGCTACCGGGGATATGACCGCAACGGCAAGGACCCGCTCTATCCTTTCGGGTACGGACTCACATACGGTGATTTCGAATATTCCGGACTCTCCGTCAGGCAGGATGGGGACAGTCTGCAGCTGAGTTTCAAGCTCCGCAACAAGGGACAGTACGAAGCCGCGGAGGTCGTACAGGTCTATGTCGGACAGCATAATCCTTCTGTTCCGAGACCTCTGCGCGAACTCAAGCAGTTCTCCAAAATCAGACTTGCCCCGGGAGAGGAAAAGGATGTCAGCCTGAGCGTGGGCAAAGATGCTTTCAGCCATTATGACGCTGATTCACATTCCTGGAAAACAGACTGTGACAGCTACACAATCTCTGTCGGCGCATCTGAAAGGGATATACGACTGTCACAGGACATATCCTACAGGAACGCCGCTGCAAGGACCAGGCCTGGCGGATTCAGTGTGACTTACAAGGAATTCGGAATGCACCGCCCTCCGTTGGAGTGCATAGGAAAAATCAGTACCGCAAAATCGGGGGAAGTCTCAGCAGAGCGGTGGTCCGTAGGCTGCGAATGTCTGGACAGAGATATGGCAGTGTGGGGTGAATTTGCCGATTATGTTCCCGAACTCGGGGTTGGCCATGCCAGAATAACGAGCGGATGGGCCAAGACCGAAAGACGGAAGGGGCATTATGACTACGTCTGGTTGGACGAGATTGTGGATGGACTATGTTCTCGGAATGTAAAGCCTTGGATGACATTGTGTTATGGTAATCCGATCTATGGGGCGGAACTTTCTCTCGGAGCGAAGATATTTACGGATGAGGATGTATTCAAGGCTTGGGAACGCTATGTGTTCAAAACTGTGGAGCGGTACAGGGACAGGGTGCACTGCTGGGAGATATGGAACGAGCCGAACATAAGTGCGAACACCCCTCAGATATATGCCAAACTCATAGAACGCACTTCGGCTGCAATCAGAAGGGCAGACCCGACAGCCGACATAGCAGCATTCGCATTGGCTTCAGTGGACCGCAAGTTCCTGAATGCCGTTCTGGACATACTTAAGGAAAAGGGGGAGACCGATCTCTTCAATATGGTCACTCTCCACAAGTATTATGAGAATCCTGACGACTGTGATTATGATTTTGCGGTACTGACGGATGATATACTCAAATTCAATCCTTCCATTACCGTGATTCAGGGCGAAAGCGGATGTCCGTCCAGGCTCGAATTCGACCATGCTCTGAAATATCAGCAGATGGACGAGAAAATACAGGCGAAGACGGTTCTCCGGCGTATGGCCTGCGACTTTTCTGCCGGAAGGCCCTGCTCGATTTTCACCATGGTGGATCTTGTGTATCCGAATATGCAGCAGTCATTCGGGCTTCTGAGAACGGACCTCAAAAGCAAAGTCATCTACCGCAAACCGGCTTTTTATGCAGTCAGGAACATGGTCAATATGCTGAACGACGGGATTGAGCCTTATGAACTGGAGCTTTCGGCCAATATTTCCGCTACGGTAAAACTTACCGGACTCAGAGAGAAGGGGAGCGGCAAAACAGTGGGGCTGATGTATTATCTGAGTGACAACGCAGCGGCCAGCGCACTTTCCTGGGACAGTATGACCGTCACTTTCAAGGACTTCAAACTGGCTAATCCTGTGCTGGTGGAGCCTGTGACCGGCAATGTATATAAATTGAACCTTTACCATTATTCTCCTAACTCGCCTGACACAAAATTCACCAACCTCCCTGTCTGGGACAGTCCGCTTCTGCTCATTTCTTCAGATGTGCTTTCTGTCGAACCTGCAGACGACAATGCGGTCCTTACTGAATTCTGATACAATAAGGGGCCGGCTAAAAGTATTTGAATTGTCATCTCGACCGAGCTTCGCGAGTGGAGAGATCTTCTCTTTACTGCGCCCTCTGGGCTTCGCTCGACATGACATACGATAAGGGGCTGTACAAAATTCTGCATTTTGATACAGCCCCTGAAAATGTCTGTTGCTGCCGGGTTTAGAACAGGTATCTTACGCCGAGCGTGATGCCTGAGTAAAGTCCTGAGCCGTTGAATCCGACAGTGTTTGATGCTCCGTAAACGCCGATGTTAGGTCTCCAGTCAAGGGAGAGCTGGAGAGGGAACCAGAAGTCGTATGAAACTCCCACGTGTCCTACGGCACCTGCATACCATGCGGAAGCGAAATAGTATCCGGCACCACCGCCGACACCCATTTCCCAGTCCCATTTACCCTTGTTGTTCCAAGGAATCTGGGTTCCGAAAGGATTGAGCCAGTCATAGGTGCAGGATGCACCGATACCGGCGAAAGCAGGGATGTTGACGTTGAGGTCAATCATGTTGTTCGCGCCGAGTGTGTGCTGGTATGACAAATCGATACCATAACCCAGATTGACACCTATAGCGCGTGGCTGTGCCATTGCAGACACTGAAACGACAAGTGCCAAAACAATCGTCAGAAATAATGATTTTTTCATGATATAATTATTAAAGTTAAATCCAGTTTGTATTTGATACGCCACTTTTCTCGCCTCGGCATAGTGAAAAGGTTCCCATGTTTCCTCAAAAACTTTGCAAAGGAAGTAAAAATAACGCAAAAAACCCATATCTTTACAGACTTTATACTAAAACTCATAGTTTATGGACAATACAGCAATGTTCAAACTCTCTTACGGTCTGTTCGTGGCAACGGCAAGGGAGGGAAGCAAAGACAACGGATGTATAACCAATACCGTAATGCAGGTGACCACGACTCCAAACTGCATTTCGCTGGCCTTGAACAAGGGTAATTATACTCACGACATGATTCTTCACACAGGTCAGTTCAACGTTTCAATCCTCTCTGAGAAGGCTTCGTTCGACATATTCAAGCATTGGGGATTCCAGAGCGGCAGGGACGTGGACAAGGCTTTGGGCGTGGACCTGGCCCGTTCCGAAAACGGTATAGTATATCTTACCGAAGGCGTGAATGCGGTAATCTCTGCCAAAGTGACTACGACTGTCGATTTAGGTACGCATACCCTTTTCATTGCGGAGGTCACGGATGCCTCAAGCCTGAGCGGGGACGCATCGGTGACATACGCATATTACCACAAAAACATCAAGCCGGCTCCCCAGAAGCCGAAGAAGAAAGGCTGGATATGCACCATCTGCGGCTATATCTACGAAGGGGAAGTGCTTCCTCCGGATTTCATCTGCCCGGTCTGCAAGCATCCGGCTTCGGATTTCAAACCCCTTGAATAATCATCAAATTTAATAATCAGATATGGCTCTTATTGACAACATCATCGCGCGTGCCAAATCAAACAGGCAGCGCATCGTCCTTCCGGAGTCTCTGGAGGAACGCACAATTACTGCGGCCGATATGGCTATCAGGGACGGGCTCGCCGACATCATTCTCATAGGCAACCGTGAGGAGATTCTCTCTTATGCAGAAAAACTCGGTCTGAAGCATATAGGTGAGGCTACCATCATAGACCCGAAGACAAGCGAAAAGACTGAGGAATACATCAACCTGCTCTACCAGCTCAGGCAGAAGAAGGGTATGACTCCGGAAGCGGCGAG
>CABQAB010000241.1 GCA_902461985.1 uncultured Bacteroidales bacterium
CCCCACCACATTATGACATAATCCTGAGAAAAATTTTCCGGAACAGCTCGCCCGCCGCTTGAAAAAAGATTCATAAAAAATTCAAACAGTATCTTAGGGTTTCCGCTTTTTCGTGCAACTAATATGTACCGAACGAAAAAGCGACACAATGAAACGAAGTGCGATACTGAAATATCTTCAGGGGAAAACCACAGAGAAAGAGCGTCTCGAAATGCTCCGATGGATAGAGGAGGACCCTGCACATCTGGAAGAGTACAAATATCTGCGCAGGATTTTCGACGCCACTATATGCCGGGAGGAGCAGATAGCCTTGAGCCGGCCTTCAGGCGGCTCAAGGAAAACACGGACCGGGATCATGGCAGCCGCAGCCGCGGCAGTCTTCATCCTGCTCTCCAGCGTGACATGGACCTATGTCAAAAATCTGTCCCGGGAACAATCCGCACTGCTCGCGACGAGTGACGTACATGTTCCGGTGGGACAGCGGTCGGAAATCAAACTGAACGACGGGACAAGAATCTGGCTCAACTCCAATTCAACCCTCCACATTGACGACAGTGACAGCAAAGGTTTCCGCAGAGTCAGCCTGAACGGCGAGGCTTATTTTGAGGTCGCGCATAACGAGCGTCTGCCTTTTGTGGTGCAGACCGGCTCCCGTGAAGTAAAGGTGCTCGGAACGAAATTCAGCGTGTCCGCATACAATGACTGCAAAGATTATTCAGTCAGGCTGTATGAGGGAACCGTGGAAGTGAATGACAGTCAGAACAATTCTTCCCTGCGTCTTTCCCCTGCTGAAGAAGCCAGGCTTTCGCCTGACGGACAGCTGTTCAAGACCGGATTCAACGATGACGAATCGCTGCTGTGGATAGACGGCATCTACTATTTCGAGAATACGGACTACGTAACAATCCTGCGTAAGCTTCAGGAATATTATAAAACCGGCTTCGACATACGCAATACTGAAATCCTGAAATACAGATGTACCTGCAAGTTCCGGCAGGAAGACGGACTGCAGCACATACTTGACGTACTCCAGAAAATACACCGGTTCGAATATGAATGGAGCGAAGACAGACAGACTGTCATTATCAGGTAATATACGATCATACAGGGTTTTATCCCTGTCCACTACACATCAAACCCGACATATCATGATAAAACCCCCAGACTGACAGAAACACAGAAAAAAGGCCGGACGTGCCCCACACAATCCGGCCGCGCAAGTCGTGCCGCTTTCCTCCCGTTGACGGAAAGCCCACATTTTAGCAACACAACTATTAACCGGCAAAGGTATGAAAAAATTCACTATCTTGTTTGGAATTATCCTGTTATCTTTGAGCATCACAGTCTCTGCACAGACAAAGACAGTCACCATCCAGGAAGAACAGATTTCCATTCAAGCGGTTCTCAACAAAATCGAAAGGCAGACGAAATATCTTTTCGTCTATGACAAGGCGCAGATCGATCTCAAGCGCAAAGTCACTCTCACAGCAAAGGACACTCCGGTTTCGCAAGTACTCGACCGTATATTTGCGGACACGGAAATATCCTACACCATGAACGGGAACAACATCCTGCTTACGGTCCGCAAAGAACAGAAGCAGCAGCAACCGGCCATGAAACTCATTACAGGTCTGGTAACCGACACAAGCGGCGAGCCTGTAATCGGAGCCACCATTATGGAGGAAGGCACCGGGAACGGAGTCATTTCAGATGTGGACGGCAAATTCTCCATCAGCATACGTCCTGATTCAAAATTGACGGTCTCCTGCATCGGAATGGCCACCAAGACCGTATCGGCGGGTGGAAAAGATTATCTGCCCATCACTCTGGCAATGGGAGCCAATATGCTCGACGAACTGGTCGTGGTCGGCTACGGCACGCAGAAGAGAGTAAACCTCACAGGTGCCGTGTCTTCCGTAAGCAGCAAGACATTCGAAGGAAAGTCAATCGCCAATGCCGCCCAGGCACTCCAGGGCCAGATGGCCAATGTGGGCATAACCCTCTCGTCAGGTGCCCCGGGCGGACAGGGAAGCATCAATGTGCGCGGTTACACCTCCATCAACGGAGGCAGTCCGCTTGTACTCATAGACGGCGTACCGGGCAACATCAACGACATCAACCCAAACGATATCGAGAGCGTATCGGTGCTTAAAGATGCAGCATCTGCTGCCATCTATGGTGCACGTGCCGCATTCGGAGTAGTTCTGGTCACCACCAAGACTGCAAACGAAGACAAGTTCACGGTCACTTACAGCGGCTACTTCACCATGTCGAAGCCTACGATGAGCACCGACTTCGTAACCAACGGCTATGAACAGGTGTCTTTAGTAGACGAAGCCTTCATGAGGACTTTGGGCCGCACATACACCGGCTACACTGAAGAAGACATGAACGAGCTCTACCTGCGCCGCAACGATGCCGTCGAAAATCCGGAGCGTCCGTGGACAGTCATCAGGAATGTGGGCGGCCGCTTCATATACAACTATTACGGCAACTACGACTGGTGGAATACTTTCTTCAGAAGCAGTACGCCTTCGCACCAGCACAACTTCACCATTTCGGGCAAGACAGGCAAGGCGAAATTCAACCTTTCGGGAAACTACTATTCCAAGAAAGGTCTTTGGAAAAACAGAAAAGACCAGTACGAAGCATACAACCTGCGTTCAAAGATTGACGTCCAGGTATTCCCCTGGCTGACGGTCTGGAACAACACAAGCCTGAACGTCAACGAAAAGAGCTATCCCGGCATCGGCTCGGACAGCAACTTCCGCAACAGCGAGTATCACGGTCTGGCGGCCTATGCTCCATTCAACCCGGACGGCACGCCTACCTACCGTACCACAAAGAACAACTATACCATCGGCGACGGGGTCTTCGCCCTTATGTCGACAAATGCCGGAGGTGTGGAACGCCGCTACCAGATCAATTCCACGACAGGGGCGACAGTAAACATCCTCGACCTGGTAAAGCTGAATTTCGAGTACACGTATTCGCCGTACTTCGCCAACAACGATATCCGCACCCAGAAGGCATATTATTCAATCGAGCCGGGAGTTTCGGAACTCGTAAGCCAGTATTCCACCGACAGGTTCACCAACCAGAACAATATGGTGCCGTACCACATCCTGAATGCCTATGCGGTATGGGAACAGACATTCAGCAAACACACTGTCAAGCTTACCGCCGGCGTGAACTATGAGCACAAGCAATACTACCTCCTGGAAGGGTCAAGGGACAATCTTACAAGCACGACGCTCAATGCAATAAACTTAGGAACATCGAACCAGCAGGCGAAGGGCGACCGTTATGCCTATTCCCTCTTCGGCACGTTCGGTCGTGTTAACTACAACTACGATGACCGCTATCTCCTCGAAGTGGATGCCCGTTATGACGGCACCTCGCGCTTCAAGGCGGGACAGCGCTACGGCTTCTTCCCTTCTGTTTCAGGAGCATGGCGTGTGAGCGAAGAAAAATTCTGGAAGCCGGTCAAGGATGTTTTCAGCAATTTCAAGATCCGGGCATCCTACGGTTCGCTCGGAAACCAGGACGTGGCCATGTATGCCTATATCCCTACAATGGCATCAAGCCAGAGCAACTGGATAAGCGGCGGCAACAAACTGATTTATTACAACGCACCGGGAGCCATATCCGACAACCTGACCTGGGAGAAAATCTACACCGCGAACTTGGG
>CABQAB010000242.1 GCA_902461985.1 uncultured Bacteroidales bacterium
CTGGAGATGTCCGTACAGTCATTTTTTGAAGAATATAAAAGTGAAAAAGATATGAAAAAGACGATTTTGGCTGTAGCCGCGCTATGTCTCTCCCTTGCAGTGTCTGCACAGGAGGAAAAGGCTGAGGAGCCGGTTTTCACAGTAGTCAAGGAAGCTCCTGTTACAAGCATCAAGAACCAGTACCGTTCCGGAACTTGCTGGTGTTTTTCCGCACTTTCTTTCGTGGAGTCTGAAATCCTTCGTCAGAAAGGCATAGAGACAGATTTGTCCGAAATGTTCGTAGTGAACAAGGCTTATTTCGACAGGGCCGTGAAATATGTCAGGCTTGACGGCAAACTCGGCTTTTCTGCCGGAAGTTCTTTCGGTGACGTGTTCGAGGTCATCAAAGACTATGGAATCGTGCCTCAGTCTGTATATACGGGAATGAACTATGGTACCGAACTTCCCGTCCAGGGCGAGATGGACGCTGTTCTCGAAGGTTTTGTGAAGGCATTGGTCACCAATCCAAACCGGAAACTCACTCCGGCATGGAAGCCTGCATACCAGGGAATCCTCAATGCCTATCTCGGTGAAATCCCCGAGTCTTTCGAGGTGGACGGCAAGACCTACACTCCGGAAAGTTACAGAGACAATCTGGGAATAAACGTAAATGACTATGTGAACCTTACCTCCTTCACCCATCATCCTTTCTACGAGCCTTTCGTAATCGAGGTCTGTGACAACTGGAGATGGGGCAGCGCATACAACCTTCCGATCGATGAGCTGATGGAAGTCATGTATAATGCTGTGGATAAAGGCTTTACGATTGCCTGGGGCGCAGACGTGAGCGAAAAGGGTTTCACCCGTTCAGGCATAGCTACCATTCCGGACTATGAGCAGACCAGCACTGCCGGCTCTGATCAGGAAAGATGGGTCGGCAAGTCCGAGAAGAAGGAAGAACAGTCTGCGGCTGCCGAAGAGAAGATAATCACTCAGGAAATGCGTCAGATCGCCTACGACAACAAGGAGACGACGGATGATCACGGAATGCACATCTACGGTCTGGCAAAGGACAAGGACGGGCATCCATATTTCATCGTAAAGAATTCCTGGGGCGATGCAGGTATGTATAAAGGCATCTGGTATGCTTCCGATGCCTATGTCAGGTACAAGACCCTGAATGTCGTAGTACACAAGGACGCTCTTCCTAAATCAATCAAGAAGAAACTCGGCATCAAGTAGTTTCTACAATGGCAGGTTTTGTAAAGCATATTCCCAACACTATCACCTCGATGAATCTCCTGTGTGGTGTGCTTGGGATTTTGTCTTGTTTTTCAGGCGAGTATCTGGCGGCTTACTGCTTCATGCTTGCGGCTTCCGTCTTCGATTTCTGTGACGGACTCGCGGCGAGGCTGCTGAAAGCCTATTCTCCGATGGGCAAGGAACTCGATTCTCTTTCGGATATGGTGAGTTTCGGTGTCCTGCCGGCTCTGATGCTGAGCGTTTTCGTCAGAGAGGAATCCGGATTGTCCGGGACTGCGGCTGCAGTCGCGGCGTATTCTCCGCTGCTGATTGCAGTATTTTCCGGACTGAGACTTGCGAAATTCAATGTGGATGACCGTCAGGCAGATAATTTCATGGGTCTGGCGACACCTGCTTCCGCATTGATGACAGGTGCTTTGGTCAGTTACCTTTCAGTCAGCGGACCGGCATGGCTTACCCCGTCGTTGGTTAAGACCGGCGTCCCGCTTCTGTCGGTTCTGCTTGCGTTTCTGCTCGTCAGCGAAGTGCCTATGTTCGGAATGAAAATCAAAAAGGGAGCGAAACTCTTTTCGGGACTCTATGGCAGGATGAGACTTGCGTTCTTTATTGCAGCTGCGATAGTCGTCGCTGTTGTCATCGCCTTCCGCCTCCATTTCACAGTGGCGTTCTTCCTGATTTTCATGTCCTATATAATCATAAATCTCTTAGCATATCCCTGGACCAGGCTCAAATGAAGAAGTTGATCCTCATAATCCTGATGTCATCGGCTCTGTTCTCATGCAGGAACAGGGTTCCCGATATTCCGGATGTACTGCCTTTCGTAAAAAGGGCAATGACAGATACGACATTTGCCGCATATCATTGCATTGAAGGCTACATACCTTATGAGAAGGACGGGACTATAGCCGTGATAGGGGACTATGAATCGGTGTACGGGTTCACTGAAGACTTTGTTTCAGCAGACTATTTCGACAATATCGATGCAAGGGAGCAGCCGGATGAACTTCACGATTATGCCGGCGAGACCGTTACTCCTGTTTTCGACCTTGCCAATACTCCTTATTCCGGATTTTTGGATGCGGGGAACGTACCGGCACTTCGGGAGACGGCCGTGGCTATGGCTGTGGCTTCCATGGACGGCAGCTGCTATTCCAATCTGTACGAGGAAAAGGCGCGTTCCCAGCGTCGGCGGGCAAAGATACTTGTGCTGTCTTCTCCGTACCTATGTTCTTTTGCCTACAAGGATATATGCAGCCTTTTCGCTTCAAAGACAGATGAGCCTCCGGTAGTGTCTGTGCTGGACCAGATGTTTCTGAGTGCTTTCGAGGACGGTCCGGAGGCTGGCGTCGCTTTGCTCGCGCCGAAGGAGGAACTGGAGCACGGAATTTACGGGAACGTATGTAAGCGCCTCGTGCAGGATGGCCGGAGTCTTCCTGAATACCTGGAATTTCCGCTGGAAGGGAAGGACTTCCGGGAGGCTTTTCTACATATTCTTGACAGCTGTGCGACTGCCGGCATACGTTTGAGCCGGCTTATGTTCGTACCTCCGTATGGATATGATCCGGATTCTTTATCTCGGGTCATTGAGGAAATATATGAATCCCCGGGTATCGATATGGAAGTGTACCGTTCTGTCATGGCCCCTGATTTCAGATTGACCGATGCGTTTGCAGAGTCGTTGAAGGAAGTCTATCGCATCATGAGGCATGAAAATATGTTTACTCATAGAATCTCATATCCTGAGGTGGTTCCATTCGTGACAGTGCCGGGCAATGATGTCCCTTTGGACAGCGATGACTACGGGGGCCGTATGGAGGCTAAGTTCAAATATAACCATTCCGCAGATGCAAGTGTCGAATATTTCAGGACTTTGTACCTCAGCCGACTGTATCTGCCGGAAGATGAGTACCAGAATATTGAAAAATTGTCCGTGCCTGTCTTTCTGAATGTGTACAGGCTTACGGGCGGAACAAGATAATGGCAGTGGAGCAGAATAATTTCATAGAGAGGATTTCTTTGGAGCAGATTGGGGAGTTGCCTTTGGCTGTTTTCCCGGGCGAGATTGTGGTCATTGACGAGATGTCTCCTGCTTTCAAATCTGCCATACGCTATCTGAAAAGGCAGAAGATACTTGGTTTTGACACGGAGACCAAACCGTGTTTCACTCCGCACGCACCCCATACCGGGGTGGCTTTGCTCCAGCTTTCGGGCCCGAACAAGGCTTTCCTTTTCAGGGTGAAGTCTTTGGGGATGTGCCAGTCGCTGTGCAACATACTTGCCAATCCTGGTATAATCAAGGTTGGGGCTGCAACTGCCGATGACGTAAGAGGGCTTCAACGCTACCGCAGATTCGAGCCTGCCTCTTTTGTGGATTTGCAGAAAATAATCCATGAGTGGGGCGTCAGGGACAAGAGTGTCAAGAAGATGGCCGCCATTCTGTT
>CABQAB010000243.1 GCA_902461985.1 uncultured Bacteroidales bacterium
GGGCGTCTGCGGCGTTGGACTGCGCATCCTCAGTCGGTCACTACCACAAGGTAGCTCCTTTCCTCCAACCTTGTCCGCCTTGCATCCACCCCCTCTCTGCGACACGAATCCGCTCGGATTATTTCACTACACGCGTCTGCGGCGTTGGACGGCGTATCCTCGGTCGGTCATTACCATCAGGTAACTCCCTCCCTCGTCACTTGTCCGCCTTGCATCCACACCTCTTCTGTCACTCGAACTCAAGAGGCAGTAATAACGCGTCTGCGGCGTTGGACTGCGTATCGTCAGTCAGTCACTACCACAAGGTAGCGTTGGACTGAGTATGAGGCTTAGAACAAGTCGGGGCGGTTCGTGATTACGGCATCCACGCCAGGCGTGAGACGGGCTGGGTCGTTCACAGTCCAGACCTTGACCTCAAGTCCCGCGGCATGGCAGTCGCGGACGAAAGACTTGGTGGTGAGGCTGTTCATGGAATTGATGGAAGCACAGAAAGAATATTTCTCGAATGTGAAGCGGTGGATGCCTCCGTCGAAACATAGCCCGAAAGGAAGACGGCAGAAAATCAGTTTCTCAACCCTCATTGACGGATCAATACTATGGATTTTCTCAATCACATCGTCGTTGAAAGACTGGCATACGACATTGTCGTGCATACCTTTGGAGTTGATGATGTCAAGCACCTTTTCCTCGATGCCATCGTAATTGCCCTTACGGAACTTCTTTATTTCCAGAAGCACATCCGCACGTCCCTTGATCAGGTCCAAAGCCTCCGAGAGCGTCGGCAGTGTCTCAGCAGTAGGCTTCCCGCTCTCACGGTCCAGCGCATGCGCCATCTTGAACTGCGACAGAGTCATATCCTTGATTTTCCCCTTAGTGTCCGTGGTACGGTTGAGAGTCGGGTCATGGCATACCACCACCTCACCGTCAGAAGTCAGATGGACATCCAGTTCAATCATATCCGCCCCAGCCTCGATACCCTTTTCAAAGGCCGAAAGGGTGTTTTCATTTCCTAAAAGAGCACCACCTCTATGTGCAACTACTTTCATGTTCTCTAATGTTTGTGCGCCGGCAGCAATCGGAAACAGGACCGCATACAACGCTATAATCAACCTTCTCATTCAGAATCTGCTTTCAAATATTCATTCCCGTCCATTACGGACCTTTTTCATTGTGGACCTGTCATGCAGACATCGTAAAACTGCATCCTACAATTTGACGTCAAACATCCTCGCGAAGACTATCCTCACGAGACGGTCGAACCACTTGACACTGTCGCCGGTCTCTGTCAGCGCATCTAAGATGTCTGAAGCCACCTCGTCCACAACCGGGACATTGATCAGCGACCAGATTACAAAATTACCGAATTTATGGGTAAAAAGATCCGAAAGTTTTTCTCCTCCCGGATTGAAGCCTAAAATCGAATCCTTGTACTGGTTCAGTCCCGGGAAAGTGCAGGAACGCAGCTCGTTTTTGAGAAAATGGTTCACCTCACGCGGGAAATAGTTCTTCGCAGTACCCAGAACCTTGCCGACAAGAGCGATGATATCCTCTTTCGTATCCGGATAACGCTCATCTTCCGCAATCACGAACGCATCCAGAGTCTGCCGGTCCGGAATGCCGTAGAGAACCATTTTCAGCAGGTCCAGAGCAGTCAGGATATATCCCGAATCCGTAACCAGTTCGGAAATATTGTTGACCAGATGAACCAGCAGCTCCCTGTCTCGGGTCTGAAGAGCCTCGTCGATCAAAGCCCTGAAAGCAGGCACGGACTTCTTTTCCGGGTCGGCGGCATCTCCGTGACGACGGGCATATACCATTGCATACCAGGTCATCACATTGCGTTTGTAAAGTCCCAGAGGATTGGCGGTAGCACTGTTATGCCCCTTGAAATACCCCCTGCATCGCCTCGTCCAGTCCACTGACCACTCACCGAGCATATCCCAGACAAAATCCGGCATCACTTCCATCTTCATCCCCATCTGGTACAGGGAATAGATAAGCGACATCTGGGAATAGTCAAACCATTCGTTCCGGACGTAGTCACCGTAACGAAGCTGCTCCATAAGCGGACGCACAATCTCCCAGTCACAGACTGCCATAATCACCAGTATCCTTTCGAGCACGAAATAACTCAGGCTGTCGCCTGTCCTGTACGCAAGCAGAATGCGGTCTATGACCGGCTTGAAATCAGGTGCCTCGCTGCGCGGACGGGCGGCCGACGGAGAATACCAGGTGGAATAGCATCCGATGAAAGGCCCTATGGCTTTCAGGTCTTCCCTGCTCCATCTGTCCTCCGACCAATGTTCGGCAACGATTGAAGGATCCCAGAAAGTCTGGTACTCGTTTACGTTGTTCACATAGGCCGACTGGAAAGTGAACTGCCGCCTCATGATGAAATCGAAGAACGGCATAAGCATCTTGATCAGACGGAAATTCCAGGTGAAATGTCTGAAAATCAGGCGTATGTCATCTAAATAGACTATGACTTTGCGCTGGTCGCCTCCGGCAAGAAGGGTGTCTATAATCATCAGCACGTCCATACGCACGGCCGCCTCCAGCAGGACCACTGCACGGGAACGCTTCTTTTTTGCTGCGACTGTCCCTATCATTGACGAATCTGTCACCGTAGAGAGCATCCGGTGCACAATCTGCTCGGTAATATTCTCTTTCAGAGGAGTATAGCTCAGAGTGTGAGTCTTCCTGAAAAGATAGTAGACCAGCATGCAGCCGTTGTCCCTGACCTCATTCACGGTCTCGTCCATCAGCAGCAGGAAAAGCGAATATGGGTCATGGGTGTACAGGGACTCGTTGTGGTAGTCGGTAAGATAGATGCCGTTGAGCAAAGTAGCAGAGCCGAGCTGCCTCAACCTCATATATGACGAAAGCGACGATGAAAGCTGCCTGTGCCTTTCGATTGCCCCGACATCAGCCTTGTTGGAACTTATCATGGCAGCGAGCCTGTTGTATTCCTTTACGAGAGAATCCGTCCCGGCATCGCTGCGGGTGAGCAGGAGCCGTTCAATCGCGAAGAGCTCCTTTTCGTAATTCTCCTGTACGAGCGTGTTCAGCACATCGGTCACAAGTGACATGACCATAAAATTGTCCCCGTAGTCCGTCAGCAAACTGATAATTGTCGAACTGTTGCCGCTGTTTACGTAATCCATGACTAAGACTGAAGACATTGTCTCCATAAACACCTCGTTCACGGCGGCTTTCCCGAGAGTCTCCACTATTCTTCCGGCCGAAATGGTCTCACTTTCAGAGAGTCCAGCCCTTTCACGCAAATAGTATGAACGGGACATGACATATTCGAGGAAACGCTCGTAGATGAACTGCACCTTTTCGCCGTCCACCATCCGCAGGATAGGCCTTTCGGGTTTGTTCAGAAGTTCCGCGAATGCAATGCTGATGCCTTCTTTCCTGAACATAAGTTCCGCCAGACCATGCAGAGGGTCATCTTCAGAGGCGTTTTTCAAACGGCTGACTAATAGAGAATCACAGGTCTCCCCCGACTCGTAGACGCTCAGGAGATAGTCTGCCATCCGCATTACAATCTCTTTCTGCCGACGTCCTGCGTATGACGCGGAGATATCCTGCATCATCCTGTCCCACAACGCAATGGAACAATACTGTGCACTGTCCTCAGGCAGAGCCTT
>CABQAB010000244.1 GCA_902461985.1 uncultured Bacteroidales bacterium
ATCTCCATAGAGAATATTATACGGAGCGCCAGGGTCAGAGTCGAAACGGAAAGAGGCAGTTGCAGCATCGGAAGTCAGGGAATATGAATCCATGCCGTTGGCCCTGATCATGTCCCCCGCTGACCAGATGACCGGGTAGTAGCCGAAACTTTTGTTGCCGAGACAAGTCTTAGTGCCGGGAAGACTGCCATGAAGGTAAAAGCCCTCCCCGCAAGGTTCCGGCCCTGTCTTGGAGCAGGCTATGAAAGCCATGCAGCACAGCAGGAAAATGTATTTTCGTATTTTCATATCACTCATTCTGACTCAGTTTTCAGTTTCACAATCAGGCTACAAATTCGCTATCACCACGACGGGCAGATGGTCCGAAGGGTAATGCAGGGTTCCGTCCTGAGTCTCCATTCTGTCCCTTGCCACCTTGTAGCAGGACAGTTTCAGGCCATCCACAAAGATATGGTCCGGTCTCCATGTGCTCAGATCGCTCTCATTCTTCAGGACAGAAGTGCCTTTCCAGTATCTTTCCACATAATCCAGCGAGCCTTCCTCATCCATAACATCCCTTGAGTCCCGCCACCTGCCGGACAGCAGTATGTCGTATGCACTCGAACCGTCCGTACAGTTGACGTCCCCGCAGATTATCGACGGTACGTCTTCAGGAACTGTCTCAGGTGCGAACCACTCAATCAGTTCCCTTGCGTTGCGGTCCTGCGGCAGGTTCTTGTCCGAGTCGGGTCCGAGATCCGGAAGGTCCAGATGCACGGTCAGGAAATAGAACTGCTTTCCGCTTGACTTGTGGGTGAACTTCGCCCAGGTGCAGGTCCGGGGAGAGGTGCCATAATTGTCGGGAGTTCCGGGCCTTGTGCGCAGTCCGGCGAGCCATTTCCGTCCCGAATCTTCAAGAGTGAGAACAGAAGGCTTGTATATGATGGCGTCACACGAACCGATATTATAGACCGAAAGGGAGTTCGAGGTGGAAGTGGACGGAAAGATGACCCAGGACCAGCCGTTCCCGAGGAGGGATCTGAGGTCGCGCCTGACCCCGTCCTTGTAGGTCCGGAAGCCATACACGGTGTCCGTAACCTCCTGCAGGCCCATCACGTCGCAGTCCATCCTGCTTATCAGTTCGCTGACAGCACGGCAGCTGTTCCTCCAGTACCTCTGCGGGGACACGGTCTTCTTCCCTGACAATGAAGTGTCGATAATCACTTTACGGGCCTGCGGTGACCAGATGTTGAATGTACCGGCCTTGACTGCCGCAAGCATGTCTCTGGATTCTGAAGTGAGATCCGTGATTCCGGATTCTGCGTCATGGCCGTCTCCGACATAGGCAAGGGAGAACTCCCTGCCGTCTGCAAAGCGGAGCTGCGGGAAGACATACAGTTTCCCGGCCTTCAGTTCATCCGGATTCCTGAACAGAAGCAGTTTCATGGACTGTCCGCCGCTGCTCTTCAGTAGGACGGATATGCCTTTTGAATATCGTCCGGCCGGTATGGTGAAAACGACATTCCTCGCTTGACTTGAGAGCATGAAGTCTTCGTCAAAGCTGTAGCTGATGCGGTCCGAAGCCGATTCTGCCGGAGCCAGGCTGCCGTCAAAGGCTCCGCTGCCGTCAGTTTCCACCGTGAAATCTCCGCTGAGCTTTTCTCCTGAGACCGAACTTATCTGCATGGTCTCAAGCCGCACGTCTCCGGTCAGCCTCAACATCACGGCTGAAGAAAGATGACGCATCGTGACTCTTTCGTCCAATTGCCTGACACAGGCAAACATCGGGGCTGAAGTTTCATATATGGAGCCTGAATTCTGCTCTGAGGCGAAAACAACCGAATTTCCGGATGACGAGCCTGGATAGAATATATTATATACTGGAGCTGTTTCCGGCCTGTAGTCAAAAGTGAATCCGGCAGTCTGTCCGCCTGCCGAGGATGCGGACAGAGCCTGTGAGATATGCCCATTGACACTGATGCGGCTTCCCTCTGCCCACACAGGAGCATAGTCCGGATTTTCACCGTCCACCGCCACATCGGCAGCCATACCTTCAAGCTCAGCCTCAAGTTTGAACGGCCCTACGGTTTCAGGCCTGCAGGCGACCGCAAAAACGACCGCCTGCAAAACCCATATAAGACTTCTGCATCTCATTCCTATCTCTGATATGCTCCGGGCCACCAGCCAGTCTCAGCTCTTGATGCTCCCCTTGCGTCGATGGCGAACAAATTGTTTTCCACAAGCCAGTTGTAGAAATCAGTTCCACCTTTGGCAAATGATTTTATCGCAGCCTCGACATCTGCAGCGGAGGCTTTCGTGAAGCCTTCCAGTTCTCCGTTCCATTCCATCACTCCATCTGTCAAGACCGTTGACGTAAAGATGTCCGAAATCTTCATTCCGCTCTTGTCAGAGGCTGTTCCATCCTCAGTTCCAAACCATGTTATATATTGGCTTACAGAATTATAGACATTATATCCCTTTGTTACAGGGGTCCTCTTCGTGGTTGAACTCGAACCTGTTCCAAACGAAATGCCGTTTTCTGACAATATGATATTGTTGATGAATGTGCAGCCGTTGTTACCAACTGCGACTGCACCATTGTTGGAACCGGGAGATTCTGTCAGAATGGTGGAATTTGCAACAAATGCAGGGACATTGAACCTGACTGAGCCCAAGTCATTAGCGGCTCCGTTCTGCTGATTTACGGCAGTGCAGTTATATAGCATCACAGCATTTCCCTGACTTGAGAAGATATCCGGTCCGTTGTTCTTACACTGATTCCCGTCAAACGAACTGTTGACGACATACAGAGTATTGCCGGCTTTTTTCTGCAATATTGCACCGCCGTTGCCGATTTTACCGGGATTGTTTCCGACAAAACTGCAGTTGATGACAGTAGTAAGTGCAGTAGAATAAACCGCCAAGGCTCCTCCTCCGGTGACGTTTGTAGAGTTTGCCGTAAAATCGCAGCCTTTCAGATGTACGGAAGAACTTCCTCCAACATAAACAGCCCCGCCGGTATGCTCATTCGTACCAGAAGTGGCAGCGTTATTTGTAAAAACACAATCCGTTATCTCGTGTTCTCCATTTGCAAAATACAGGGCGCCACCGGCATCTGAACTGGAGCAGTTGTCGAATCTGCAGCCGGTGAGTTCAGCAGGACAGCCGAAGTAGAGTGCTCCTCCCTGATTGGCACAGACTGCATTTTTGAACGTGACGCCCTCGATTGTGATTTTCTTGAAGCAGCCGGTGTTGAACTTGAAGAAACCGGTTGCACCTGCCGTGCGGGCCGCATCGAAGACAGTCTCTTCCGTGGCAGAGATTTCTCCGGTCGCAGAGTCATATCCGCCCTTGATCATGATGGCAGGCTTTTCATCCAGAAGGTCAGTATAGATTGAGCGCCTCGCTCCGGCAGTTCCGATGAAATTATTGTATTCACCGGTTCCGAGCCTTATGGTCCTGCCGTCAGTTCTCCATGCGGAAAACGCCTGCTTGGTCATATTATTGTTGTCAAATGCCATAAGGCTGAAAAACATCGCTCTGTCACCGGCATTCTCCCAGGAGGAACCGTCCTTTTTGCCTGCCCCCTCAGGGGTTATGTACCAGTCCCCCGTACTGATTTTATCGTCAATCGCTCCAAGTCTGAGGATGGTGTTGCGTT
>CABQAB010000245.1 GCA_902461985.1 uncultured Bacteroidales bacterium
CCTGCCCTCCCGCAAGCGATATCCTGGCCTCTATGCTCCCGTCCGGCGAACGAAGAACGAAATTCTTTCCGGCAGATGACTTTGCCGCCGGTGCAGAAACCGATGGTACCGTTGCCGATGCGGAAACCGATGATGCCGCCGATGCGGAAACTGCAAATGCCGAAAAGGCCGCCGCGGCTGCCAGCACAATAGTTTTCAGAAAATGTCGTGTCATTTGTATTCAGTGTTAAGTAATCATTTATCAGGGTAATATTTGTCCATAAGTTCCAGCGCAAGCTCTTTTGCCGGACTGGCCGGTTTCAAGACAATGCTGTCCGTTTTCTCCACCCAGGCATCCTCAAACTCAGTGCACCACTGCATGAACGCCTTGTGGTCATACTCCGTTCCGCCCTCAATGCAGCGGAGGACTTCATCGAGAAAGGCATGCCACCTCGGCGCGTAATAGGAACTGACCAGCCCGGACCATTGGCGTGAGGCATAGTCCCGGATATTGCAGTCCTTTCCCCAGGTGGTGATGATTCTCCTGGCATTGTGCCTGTAATATGCTGACTCTTCCGGACTTTCTCCCATTGCTGAGGCGGCGTCGAGCCAGGTGTCTAAACGGAGCTGTGGATGGCAGGCCGCAAGGGAATCAATATCTTCGATCAAGCCCCTCATCCGTGAAGCGAGGGATGATGCGGCTGAGAGGTCGTGACGGCAGTATGCAGACGCTAACTCGTCACGAAGTTCAGCCAGACGGTTGCCGAGGACCTGGGTGCCTATGTTCACGAGGTCGAAAACATATGAATCACGTTCACTTCCGACCGAAGCGAGAAGTTTCCACGCCTTTACGAGTTTTGCGTTGTCATACTTGACATTGTGATTCCCGGTCCAGTACCAGTGTCCTTCAAGGCACGGACGGGCGCAGGTTATCGGTGTCTGGCCCGTACCGGATATGCCCACATAGACGCTGTCGCACAGGATGCGCCAGACCTGACGGGCGGTTTCATCCCTGAATCCGCATCTGCGGTCGGCCAAGGACTCCACCCATGCGCTGTCCGACACGCCGGTATTCCACGCCTTGTCCAGGACATATTCATACATGAACTGGTTCACCCCGAAGCCTTCAAGTGTGCAGCCGAGCCCGATGAAACAGTCCCCGCCTTCGGCAAACGTGCGTTCTATGCGTGCGGAAACATCATGGAAATCACCTGCGAGACGGGTGTTGCCGCCGAAGTTGCCGAGATAGCAGAGGATATACGGATGATTGTGGAAACTGCAGGTCTGCTCCCAGACCATTGTCTTCTCCATGTAATAGTCTAACAGAATGAGCCTGTCCGAAGGGACTGCCGAAAGATACGCTTCCATATTCTCCGGAGTCCAGTGCCTGCTGTCATTATAAAACAGCCAGCCCATCTGAAGCCATACGGCCGAAGAATCCGCTTCGACGAGGGAAGAATATGCACTGCGGGACATCTCTGCAAGGGATTCCGGTTCCCATGACGGCGGAGCGATTTCGTTGAAAAGGTCCATGCCGTAAACATGGTCGGTGCCGAACATACGTTCCTGTTCACTGAGATATTCTTTCTGTATGCGGGCGTAGAGGCTGTCACAGGGCGAAAGGAAAGAGCACAGGTTCTCCTCAGGGAAACCTGACCATCGTTTTACCTTCGTTATTTCCGCATCAGGGTATATTTCCTTCAGCCGTGCAGGTACATGACCTGAAAATGCAGTCAGTACAGGGCGCATATTGAATTCGCGTTCCCTTTTGAGGATTTTTTTCTGCAGTTCCGCCTGCGAGTCAATCCAGTGCTGCGGAAGAGGTCCGTCGAAACCGTCTATATTGCTCATCCTGTGCCATGCGAGATGGGCGGGACCGGTAAAATACGACCGTATTTCCTCATCCGAAAGACCGTGCCTGCGCCACACATTCTGCCACACGGCTTCCTGTCCGGTAGTCGCGAGAGGCATGGTCACACCGTTGAGTGCCATCCAGTCAATCAGCCTCTCCCAGTCTTTCCACTGCCACCATGGCATAGTGTAGCCGAAAGTGCAGTAATTCAGGAAGAATCTCTCTCCGGTTCTCGCCTCAATCCTGACCTTCGAGGGCACTGGCGGCATCGGAAAAGGGCACTCCACGGGGTCGGACGCGAACCACGACACCGTGACCTTGCAACAGTTCTTCAGCCAGTAATTAAGTCCCATAGCCATGGAATTGGCATTATTGCCTTTTATGACAAGCTTTCCGCCATCGTTGCACAGTTCAAACACGTCAATACTGTCACTCAACTGGACGAACTCGATGTCATCGGCATAGGAGGGGACGATTCTTTCCGCGAGTCCCATTGCCGCACGCTCATCCGCCGTGCGGCATCCGTATAGAAAGACGGACACCGCACAGAGAACCGGAATCCCGATGCAAGCGAATTTCATATTTCCACACCCTGGCATCAACGCTATTCGACATGGAGACTTACGGCATCCAGGCTCTCGCTGCTGCCTCCGACCATAATATCGAATTCACCCGGCTCGACGACGGGCACAGGATCGGAAAGCGAAGAAGGATCCATAGGGTCGATATAATACCATGAGAGCATATCAGGAGTTATTTCAAAAGAAACGTCCCTGCTCTCCCCGGCTTCGAGCCATACCTTGCTGAAGCCTTTCAGTTCCTTCACCGGACGGGTCATCGAAGACTTCACGTCATGGATATAGAGCTGGACGGTCTCATACGCAGGCATCGAACCCGTATTCTTCAGAGTGACCGTGGCCGTTACAGTTCCTCCAAGGGAGAGCACATCACTGCTGAGACGCAAGTCCGAATACTCGAACGTAGTGTAGCCGAGTCCATATCCGAAAGGATAGAGAGGGCTGTTCGGACTGTCCATATAGGAACTTGTAAAACGCTTGTAGCTGTCTATAGGACAAGGCCTTCCGCCGGATTTCATGTTATAGTAGAGAGGAATCTGCCCGACATTTCTCGGGAAAGTCATAGGAAGTCTGCCGGAAGGGCTTACTGCACCGTAAAGCACGTCGATAATCGCATCAGCCGCCTCGCTCCCGCCGTACCAGACATCCATGATGGCAGCCATCTGCACATCCTGTCTTTCAAGTATCACAGGACGGCCCGCAAACAGGAGCATCACGACCGGACGCCCCGTGGCCACAAGGGCGTCAAGCAGGCGTACCTGCGTGGCCGGAAGGTCAAGAGACGTGCGGCTCGCCCCTTCGCCCGTCATCCATGCCGGCTCTCCGACGCAGGCAACCACGACATCGGAATTGCGGGCTGCCCTGACAGCCTCGGCTATGAGCGCGTCTTCGCTGCGTGGATCACGCACATATCTGCGCGAATGGCAGGCGGTCTGTTCCAGAACGCTGTCTTCTAAAAGATTGCTGCCGCGGGCGTAGTTCACTTTTACGCCGGATTCGTCAAATGCCTCCCTGAGAGAACGGCAGTCAGGATATGCCCCGCCGGCCCACGAGCCCGTGTACTGCGCTCCTGCGTCAGCCATAGGTCCGACCAAGGCCACACGCTTCCCGCGCGAAAGCGGAAGCACACCGCTGTTCTTCAACAGCACGAACGATTCAGACGCAACGCGCCTTGCCGCAGCACGGTTCTCCGGAGTATAGACACAGGCTGTGTCCC
>CABQAB010000246.1 GCA_902461985.1 uncultured Bacteroidales bacterium
ACCTTTCCGAGCTTTACCTCACGGCGCCGTGCGACGGCATCGTGTCAGCCGTCTATCCCAAGACCGGGGAACTCGTGGGCCAGGGTGCTCCGATAATGAGCATTACAGACATGACCGACATCTGGTTCACCTTCAACATCCGCGAAGACAGTCTGCACGGAATGCAGCGAGGAGAAAAGATCACTCTTGAAGTGCCGGCCCTTGACGGGGCCGTCATCGGGGCCGAAGTGAGCTATATGGCCGCGAGAGAGTCTTTTGCGACATGGAGAGCCACCAAAGATACAGGCTCATACGATGCTAAGACATTTGAAGTGAGAGCGGTGCCCGAATCCGTGACAGAGGGTCTGCTTCCGGGAATGACAGTTATTTTGCGATGAACGGGATTGTCAAAAGAGAATTGGGTCTGTGGAAAAAGAGGCGGATATATGTGCTTGCGCCATTGGGAGCAATGCTGTTCTGCTGCCTGTTCTTTCTCACGTTTTTCGGGGACGGTTCTGTCAGTGAACTTCCAGTCGCCGTGGTGGACAACGACAATTCATCGCTCACGAGGAACTTCATCCGGCAGCTTGACGCGACGGAACTCGGCAGGACAGTCCTATATGACAGTTACAGCCAGGCAAGGGAAGCCATGCAGGCGGGCGAGGTCACGGCAATATGCGTGCTTCCCGAGAATATGTATTCAGACGTCCTCGCCGGCAGGAAACCGGCAGCCTCATTCTACCTCAACACAATGTACTATATCGGAGGAATGATGAGCTACAAGAACCTTATGACCATGTTCAACCTGAGCATAGGAGCGGTGCAGAGAGAGACCATGAGGGCTATGGGAATGTCGGAAGACGCAATTATGGCGACCATACAGCCCATACTTGTCGATGTCCACCAGATAGGCAACCCGACCACCGACTATAAGGTCTATCTCTCGAACATACTGCTTCCGGGCCTGCTTGAGCTGCTCGTCATGGTAACAGTTGCGTATGCCATAGGCACGGAGATAAAATACGGCACGTCAGTACGGCTGCTTGAAATGTCTTCAGGCTCGGTCGCCAAAGCCGTAGCATACAAGCTGCTTCCATATTCGCTTATGTTCTCGCTGACAGGATGCGCCCTTGTGCTCCTGCTCTACGGACCCATGGGCTTCCCTCTTGCGGGTTCAATATGGGCGATGATGCTGAATATCGTGCTGATGGTGCTTGCCTCGGAGGCCTTCGCTGTCTGCATTGTGTCTCTGCTTCCTGTCTGCAGGCTCGCGGTGTGCATAAGCGCATTTCTCGGCATCCTCGCATTCTCGCTCTCTGGATTCACCGTCCCGCTCGAACAGATGCCTGGCTTTTTCCAGGGCATGGCCGCCATGTTCCCTCTGAGACCGTACTACAATTTCTATGTTCAGGAGACCATATTCGCCTCCGGATTTGAAGGCTGGTGGACTGATGTGCTGCACTATCTGGCATTTTTCATCGCCCCGCTTCCTCTTCTTCCGAGGCTCAGGAAGGCCTGTCTCTACATGAATTACCAAAAAGACTGACGTTATGGGATATTTCAAGAAATTCTGGGAAGACTTCAGAATGTTGTTCAAAGAGGAGTTCAAAGCCGTTTTCACTGACATAGGAGTTATAGTCATATTTTTCCTTGCCGGTCTGGGCTATCCTCTCCTGTATAATCTTGTCTATGCAAACGGAAGTCTTGAAGATATGCCGGTCGTGGTCGTGGACGAGGCGGACTGCGCCGAAAGCAGAAGATTCGTGCGCGAAGCCGACGCGACTAAGGAGGTAAGAATAGCAGGGAGGTGCGCAGACATGGCCGAAGCGGAGAGACTCATGCAGCAGCGCAAATGCCACGGCATAATATATTTCCCCGCCGATTTCGGAGAAAAGATAGCTGGAAAGGAACAGGCCACTCTCAGCATTTACTGCGATATGGGCAGTTTCTTCTACTACAAGAACCTCATGACTGCGGCCAATTTCGTAATGCTCGACGAAATGCCCCGCATATCGCCTGTAGTGAAGCCCATGTCATACGAGGAAAACAATCCATACAACCGGAGCAACGCCTTCAACTTCTTCTTTATCACCGCCGCGCTCATGCTTGTAATCCAGCAGACCATGTTCTACGGGATGGGCATGCTCGCCGGCACGAGAAGGGAGGAGCGAAAGGGACTCATCTACGGGGCGTCAGGCAGGGTCGTATTCGGCCGTGGTGCAGTTTACTGGCTGATTTACATGATGATAGGAATGTATATAGTCTATCTTGTGCCGCTGCTTTTCGACATTCCTTCCGTATGCGACTTCGGCACATCGCTCATCTTCCTCTGTGTCTACGTCACTGCGTGCGTGTTCTTCTCGATGACATTCAGCACATTGTTCCGACACAGGGAGACTGCTATCGTAGCCCTGCTTTTCCTCACACTGCCAGAACTGTTCCTCACCGGCTTTTCGTGGCCTCAAACCTGCTTTCCGAAATTCTGGGACATATTCTCGTATATCTTCCCTTCCACTTTCGGAGCAAGGGCGTACATCAATCTTGCAGGAGCCGGGGCTTCGCTTGAAACCATCGCGCCAATGCTCAGGATAATGCTTGTCCAGACCGCAGTCTACTTTACGATTTCGGTCGCTGCAGCCAAAATAGAGAACCTCAGATCACAGAAACAATAAAATCATACTGACATGAAAAAAATCATACTTACAGTCGCGGCTTTCGGACTTGCCGCATTTTCAGCCCTTGCACAAGTTACTCTCGGCGCGGGATATACGGGAATGAAATCCGACTTTTCAAACATGGAAGGCAAATGGTACCACGGATTCAACCTTGGGGTCGGCTACAACCTTCCGCTCGGACTCGGATTTGAATTCTGTCCGTCCATTGAATACAACTACCTTACGCGCTCGGAGGAAACGGCGGCCGGGAACGGGGAAACCGCCGGCGAAAACCGTTTCAACGAGCACTATCTCAGCATCCCTCTGCTTTTCGACTATGGATATGAAATCAACCGGAATGCGCGTATGTTCATTTTCGCAGGTCCGGCAGCAAGCTTCCGGCTATACGCCGATCCGTCAGAAAGCGGTGACAACGGGCCGAAACGCTGGGACGTCAGGCTCGGAGCAGGAGTCGGAATGGACATCTACAGACACTGGCGCATACAGGCAGGCTATGATTACGGACTACTCGACCGCAGCAAGTCAGAAGGGACGAAACTTCATTTCCACAACATAAGAGCCGGAATAACTTATCTGTTCTGAAACTGTCCGGCACCCCTGCCTGCATAATCCGCGCAGGCAGGTTAAAGGGATTTGATGAGATTGACCATCTCCACGGCGGAGGTCATCGCATCGAATCCCTTGTTTCCGCTCTTGGTGCCGGCCCTTTCCACGGCCTGCTCGATGGAGTCTGTCGTAAGCACGCCGAAGATTACAGGCACTCCGCTCTTCAGGCCCGCCTGCGCTATGCCCTTTGTCGCCTCGTTAGCCACCATGTCGAAATGAGGGGTCGCCCCGCGGATTACCGCCCCGAGGCAGACTATCGCGTCATACCTGCCGCTTTCAGCCATCTTCTGCGCGACTAAAGGTATTTCAAACGCGCCTGGAACACGGATGATGGATGCGGCCGATTTCTTC
>CABQAB010000247.1 GCA_902461985.1 uncultured Bacteroidales bacterium
CCTGCATTCAAGCCTTCTTTGCCAGCGCGGGAGAGAATTTCACCTGCGGAAAACCGGCCATATCGCAGTAGAAGTATCTGCGCTCGCTTTCATCATAAAGCTCCAGCACATCGGATGGGGCAATGCTGCGGCCGCCTGTCGGACCGTCATTGAAAGCATTGGCGTAAGGGTCGATGCAGATACACTGGAACTGTCTGTTTATGACCCCGGCTATCATTCGTTTAAGGTGTTCATCCGATGAGGCAAGTCTTACATACGGCCACACCTGGGCACCTGAATCACGCAGCCACATGGCATGGATGTCACCGGTATAGACAAAGGTGTCCGGTTCACCGTTTTCATCCTCCCTGAAGTGGACTGTCGTATCCAGCGTGTTGGGGAAACAATTGGAAAACATCCACCTCAATTTAGGATTTGTAAGTTTTGAGCAGACTTCTGAAATGGTCCTTTCAACAGCCTCGCTTACAAAAAGTCGTTCGGATGCCGCAGGACGCGCAGATTCGAATTCCTGCGCGCCGGCATCCAGCGAAAGCAACAAAGTTGCAGCTATAATCAATCTTTTCATAAAGTGTCAGAGAATGAATATGGTTTGTCGGTCGGAGCGACGATGCGGGAACTGTCAGGCATGCCGGACATGGAGAATCTGATGTCGGCACCGTCTGCAAGCTGTCCGTGTGTAAGATAAGTCCTGGTCCATCTGCGGCCGTTGACTTTCATGCCCTTAACGTAGATATTGTCCCGGCTGTTGCCAGACGCAGTTATCCTGATGTCTTTTCCTGACGGCAGGTGCACCGTCATCTTGCGGAACAGCGGAGAGCCCACTGCATACTGGTCGGAAGCAGGACAGACCGGATAGAATCCCATTGCCGAGAAAATATACCATGCGGAAGTCTGCCCGTTATCCTCATCCCCGCAATACCCGTCTGGAGCAGCATTGTAGAATTTCTCCATCACTTCCCTCACCCGCATCTGGGCTTTCCACGGCTGCGATGTCCAGTCGTACAGATATATCATGTGCTGCACCGGCTGGTTGCCGTGCGCATAATTGCCCATGTTCATAATCTGCATTTCACGAATTTCGTGGATTACATAGCCGTAACTGCTCTCATCGAAATGCGGTGGAATGGTAAACATATTGTCCAAAGCATTGACGAAAGCATTCTCGCCGCCCATAAGCGACATAAGGCCTTTCGGATCATGGAACACCGACCATGTATACTGAAGAGAATTGCCTTCTGTGAAGTCTCCGCCCCACTTGAGAGGACTGAAAGGGAGATTCCACTCACCGTTTTTCTTGCGTCCGCACATCAGGGATGCATCTTCGTAATAAAGATTCCTGTAATTCAAGGCTCTGTCAGCATAGACCGAAATTTCGTCATCGCTTTTGCCCAATGCTTTCCCGAGAGAATAGATGCACCAGTCATCGTAGGCGTACTCAAGCGTGCGGGCTGCACTTTCTTTGATTCCCACATCGCACGGCACATAGCCCAACGAGTCATAATACTGCCACCCAAGCCTTCCGGAAGAGCTTACAGAAGGATGGACACTTTCCGCTCCGGACTTTACGGCTTTCCAAAGTTCCTCTATGTCATATCCCCTTATCCCTTTAATATAGGCATCAGCCACGACAGAAGCGGAATTGTTGCCCACCATACACGGTCTGTGCCCGGGACTGGCCCATTCCGGCAGGAAACCGCTTTCGAGCCATGCGTTCACAAGGCCCTCCTGAATCTTGACGCTTTCGTCCGGATACACAAGGTTCACAAGCGGCAGAAGCGACCTGAATGTGTCCCAGAAACCTGTATCGGTGTACAGGTATCCCGTATGCACCTGACCGTCGTAAGGACTGTAATGTACTCTGTTGCCGTCTGCATCGATTTCAGAAATGTCACGTGGAAAGAGGACTGAACGGTAAAGGCATGAATAGAATGTCTTCAGATGACTTTCATCCTCATCATCTCCGATTTCAAAGCGTCCGAGAACAGAGTTCCACCTGTCCACGGATTCTTGCACAAGCCTGTCAAAGTCACCGTCACCGAGTTCCGAGAGATTCAGTTCAGCCTGAGAAGTGCTGATGAATGATGATGCGACCCTGACATTGACCTTCTGCCCTTTTTCCGTCTTGAATCCGACCATAGCCACGGTATGTCCGGAAAGACATTCAAGTTCATCTCCGGGAACTTTGTCAGCAGGAAAAGCAGACGCATAATCAAGTGGAGCATCAAATTCTATGACAAACCAGTTTCTGAAATTGTCAGGTACTCCACCGGTGTTTTTGGTCGAATAACCGACTATCCTGTTTTCTTCAGGAATCACTTTGATATAAGACCCGTTGTCAAAAGCATCGATTACGAGATATGACATTTCCGACTCAGGATAGGTAAAGCGGAATGCCGCCGCCCGTTCCGTAGCCGTCATCTCAGCAAAGACATCATGTTCTGCAAGATATACGGAATACAGATAAGGCTTGGCCGTCTCGGTCTTGTGTGAATACCAGCTGGCCCTCCCGTCCTGGTCCCAAACACGGCCTGTAGTTACCGGCATTATCGAGAACTGACCGTAGTCGTTCATCCACGGGCTCGGCTGGTGGGTCTGCTTAAGGCCTCTGATTCTGTTGTCTTCATATCTGTAGGTCCATCCGTCTCCCATGACACCTGTCTGCGGTGTCCAGAAATTCATTCCCCACGGTCTTGCAACTGCAGGATAAGTGTTTCCGGTCGACAGTTCCCTGCACGACATTGTCCCCACAAGAGTGCTGACATAACTGACCGGAGTCTTTCCTGTGCCGGAATCGGCACAGGAATTCACCAGCACTGAACCGGCACAAAGCAGGACTGCTATCTTCAATGGATTTTTCATATCAATCTGAATTACGGGATATCCACTTCAACGGCTTCGGAATAGTTCCAGCGTCTGGTTCCGCTGCCGACAGGAGTATCTAAGTTAATCCTTGCGGCAGCCCTTATGAAGACCTTCCGCCCGGAAGGGATTGTTCCGTTAGTCTTTATAGTGACTGGCTTTCCCTCATTTGCATCAAAAGCACTGCCGCTGTATTTCACTTCATTCGACCAGCGAGTGTCCCTGTTGCGATATCCCACTGTTGAAGAATAACTTACAAACAACTGTATGTCAGTGACATTAGCTTTGCGGTCTTCCCACATTCCGGTCGGGCCCATCAACTCTGCAAGTTCGCTCCTTGAAGTCGCCCTGCGCACCGTCACCGGTACGGTTATTTTGCCGGCACTGACAACCGGGCTTCCGGAAATCTCGACACTGAGGAAAGGATGAACCTGAAAATTGACCTCTTTCTCCCCTTTCAGATGCAGATTGATAGAATTGTCGCTGACCGGCACTCCGTTTTCAGTTTCAAGGACAAGCGGCACGAACGGGCCGTCCACACAGACATTGTAATCCGCTTCGAACAACCTGGTGTTTCTGAATGTCCCGTCCGGCTTGCAATTGAAGTCCTGAGGCGTGACGTTGCCTTCCCAACTGGTTTCAATCAGTCTTACCCTGATACCCTCGCTTCCCTGGTCTGTCAGTACCGGAGCTCCAGTTTTGATATCCGTCACCGC
>CABQAB010000248.1 GCA_902461985.1 uncultured Bacteroidales bacterium
GATCTCCTGTGACTGAAAGAAGGTCTTTCATGGGAATCATCTCGACTTTCTTGTTGCCGGATGCCTTTGCCAGTGCTTTCAGGTTGATTTCGGTGTCACCGGGGACTACGCAGACGATATAGCCGCTTTTGTCTCCGTGCAGGACAAGAGTCTTGAAAACGCGTTCTATGGGTTCGCCGAGACTTTCCGCCACATGTGATGCGGCCAGGTCATTTTCATCGAACCGGTAGGGGATGAGTCTGTATTCTATGCCGGCTTTGTCGAGCAGCCTCGCGGCATTTGTCTTTTCTATGGTTTTTTTTGACATGTCCACTGATTTTCCCGCAAATATAGAGTTTTTCATGAAATTAGTGAGCTGGATTCAACGACTCAGTGATGGGAATCGGGAAATCGCGCCAAATTTCCAAACAAAATCGCGCCAAATTTCCAAACAAAATCGCGCCATTTTTCCAAATTATTTTAAAAATGTATTGAAATACAAAGGAATGTACTAACTTTGCAAAAATATAATTTTATGGAATATAGAGAGCGGATAGCAGACCAACTTCTACGAGACAAATTAGACGCGATGGGAGCTGTTTTAATAGAGGGGCCAAAAGCTTGCGGTAAAACCACTACGGCAGAGCAACAGGCTAAAAGCATCATTTATATGGATGACCCGACTAAACAGCAACAATATAAACAGATGGCTCAGACTGATATCGGCTTTCTGCTCGAAGGGGAAACTCCACGTCTGATTGATGAATGGCAGGAAGTTCCTCAATTCTGGGATGCTATACGGTTTGCTGTAGACCACAGAGGAGAGGATGGACAATTTATGCTTACCGGTTCCGCAGTACCTGCCGATGCCAAGGATATTCATCATACCGGTACTGGAAGATACGGATGGCTTACTATGCGCCCTATGAGCCTGTGGGAATCCGGAGACTCTACCGGTGAGATAAGTCTGTCTGACCTGTTTTTCATGCCGGATAAAATAAGAGCTTCGAATAAACTTACATTACCAATGCTTGCATTTGTTGTCTGCCGGGGAGGATGGCCTAAGGCTTTGGGTAAGAAAACAGAAAAGGCGGCACTGATGCAGGCGGCAGAATATTATAAAGCTATTATAAACAGTGATATATCACGAGTGGATAATGTAAGGAGGGATTCGGAGCGGGCCAATAGAATTATGCGTTCTTATGCCAGGCATCAAGGTTCACAAGCCAGCATTGCAACAATCCTTGACGATATATCAACGAATGAGCCTGAAGATATCAGTGATGAAACGATAGATTCTTACCTTGCAGCCCTGCGTAAGATATTCGTAATTGAGGATATGCCAGCATGGAATCCTAATTTGAGGAGTAAAACAGCTATCCGTACGTCCGACACAAGATATTATGTCGATCCTTCAGTCGGTGTGGCTGCTCTCGGTCTCGGCCCTAATGATTTGATCAATGATTTAAACACATTCGGATTATTTTTCGAGACAATGTGCATCCGTGATCTTCGGGTATATGCGGATGCCTTGGATGGTTCCGTATATCATTATAGAGATAAAAACGGTTTGGAGTGTGATGCTGTTGTACATCTGCGCAATGGTTCGTATGGTCTTATTGAAATAAAACTTGGTGGAAAAAAGTTGATAGAGGAGGGAGCAAAAACATTAACTACACTCTCGAGTATCATAGATACTACCCGGATGAAAGCACCTGCTTTTCGTATGGTACTCACAGGAGTTGGAGATTTTGCTTACAGGCGGGCAGATGGAATCTATGTCGTTCCTGTTGGATGTCTTAAACAATAATTCTTTGGGGATTGCGACAATGTCCTTTGGGACCACGAAAAAAGCCGCTGCGGATGCAACGGCTTTTTCGTGGTCCCAGCAGGGCATGATCCTGCGACCCCCTGATTATGAGTCAGGTGCTACTAACCAACTGAGCTATGGGACCAGTTTTGTGTATTTTGGGCGTCTGCTGCGTTGGCCTGCGTATCGTCAGTCGGTCATTACCGAAAGGTAACTCCCTTCCTCCGAACTTGTCCGCCTTGCATTCATCCTAAAATTACACTTTCAAAGAGCAAATTCTTGCAGAGCCGCCGTTTTCAGACGGCTCCACAAAGTTATAAAATAAATTTCAATTGCGAAATTTTTTCAGGCTCAGACCTTGATTTCAACTTCGACACCGCTTGGAAGCTCAAGTTTCATGAGCGCATCAACGGTTTTCTGAGTTGACTCGTAAATGTCAAGGAGACGGCAGTAAGAATTGAGTTCGAACTGTTCACGTGCCTTCTTGTTCACGAAAGTCGAGCGGTTGACAGTGAAAATCTTCTTATTGGTAGGAAGCGGAATAGGACCGTTCACGCGAGCACCCGTAGAAGAAACTGTCTCAACGATCTTTTTCGCTGACTTGTCAATCAGCATATGATCGAATGACTTGAGTTTAATTCTTATTTTTTGGCTCATATACTTTTCAATATACCAATTAAACTTTTAATTATTCCTCATCAGGAGCTTTGTAGCCAGATTTCTCGATGATTTCCTTGGCCAGGTTTGCAGGAACTTCCGCATAGTGGTCGAAAGTCATCGTGCTGGTTGCACGACCGGATGAAATTGTACGGAGAACGGTTACGTAACCGAACTGCTCTGCAAGCGGAACATAAGCCTTCACGATTCTTGCGCCGACAGTCGAATCCATTGCAGTAACCTGTCCGCGGCGACGGTTGAGGTCACCTACGATGTCACCCATATAGTCTTCAGGAGTAACTACCTCAAGGCTCATGATAGGCTCAAGGAGAACAGGCTTTGCCTTAGGGCATGCATGACGGAACGCCATACGCGCGCAGATTTCGAATGAGAGCTGGTCTGAATCGACAGGGTGGAACGAACCGTCTTTCAAAGTGACTTTGAGCGAAGGAACTTCGTAACCTGCGAGTACACCGTTTGCCATAGCTGACTTGAAGCCTTTCTCGACAGACGGGATGAACTCCTTAGGAACGTTACCGCCCTTGACCTCGTCCACGAACTGGAGACCTGTCTGGCCTTCTTCGGCAGGACCGATTTCAACGATGATATCCGCGAACTTACCACGACCGCCGGACTGCTTCTTGAAGAGCTCACGGTGCTGTACCGTCTGGGTGATTGCCTCTTTGTAGTTCACCTGAGGAGCACCCTGGTTGATGTCCACACCGAACTCGCGGCGGAGACGGTCAACGATGATGTCAAGGTGAAGCTCACCCATACCGCTGATGACTGTCTGGCCTGTCTCTGCATCTGACTTGACTGTGAAAGTAGGGTCTTCTTCAGAAAGCTTGGCAAGCGCGATACCGAGTTTGTCGAGATCTTTCTGAGTCTTAGGCTCTACTGCAAGTCCGATTACCGGATCAGGGAATTCCATAGACTCAAGAGTGATAGGTGAATTCTCGGCACAGATTGTATCTCCAGTGCGGAGGTCTTTGAAACCTACGGCTGCGCAGATGTCACCAGCCTCGACGAATTCGATAGGATTCTGCTTGTTGGAGTGCATCTGGTACAGACGGGCAACCCTCTCCTTCTT
>CABQAB010000249.1 GCA_902461985.1 uncultured Bacteroidales bacterium
CTGGGGTCACGTCCAGGTTTTGCAAGTTCCTTCAGAATGTCATTGATGGTCGGAAGCCCGAATTCAGCCTCCACGAAATCTTCCGCACGGACTTTCGAGCACAGTTCAGGATTGCCGACAAGAGCCTCCGTACCGACTCCGAGAGATGCAGCCATACGCGCAACAATGTGGTACGACTCCGGATGCACAGCCGAATTGTCGAGAGGATTGGCTGCGCCACGGATGCGCAGGAAGCCGGCGCACTGCTGATAGGCGGACGCACCGAGCCTTTTCACTTTCAGCAGCTGGTCACGCGAAGTGTACGCTCCGTTCTCGCGACGGTACTCAACGATGTTCTCAGCCAATGCCGGACCTATGCCCGAAACATACGCGAGAAGATGGCGCGAGGCTGTGTTCAGGTTCACTCCGACACTGTTTACGCAGGACTCCACCACATCGTCCAGTTTGTCACGGAGCAAGCCCTGGTCCACGTCATACTGGTACTGCCCGACTCCCAAAGATTTCGGGTCGATTTTCACGAGTTCAGCAAGAGGGTCCATCAGACGCCTGCCTATCGATACGGCACCACGCACTGTCACGTCATACTCAGGGAACTCCTCGCGGGCCGCCTCCGAAGCCGAATAAATGGATGCTCCGTCCTCACTGACGACAAAGACCTTGACGGACGACTGGCGTGGCACCCTTTTCACGAATTCCTCAGTTTCACGAGAAGCCGTGCCGTTGCCAATGGCTATAACTTCTATCCTGTAATCAGAAATAAGGGAAGAAAGCGTCTTCATCGCTGCCACTTTCTCGTTTGCCGGCGGATGCGGAAATATGGCTTCGTAATGCAACAGATTGCCTTCGGCATCCAGACAGACCACTTTGCAGCCGGTTCTGAAACCCGGGTCTATGGCCAAAGTCCTTTTCTGCCCGACAGGAGCTGCAAGCAGCAGCTGACGCAGGTTCTCCCCGAAAATGCGTATGGATTCCAGATCCGCCTGCCGCTTGGCCTCCCGTATGATTTCCGAACTTATGGAAGGTTCCAGCAACCTGTCGAAACAGTCCTCGACAGCCATCTGAATCTGTCCTGCGACCTCCCTGCCCGGATAGCCCTGCACCTGACAATACTCGTAATATATTTTCTTACAGCATTTCTCTGCATCCGAATCAAGCCCTATGCTCAACACACCTTCATCCCCGGCACGCAGGATTGCCAAAAGACGGTGCGGCGCTATATGGGACAGGGATTCCGAATAATCCATATAGTTGCGGTATTTGTCGGCCTTGTCTGCCGGAGCATTGCGCGCCTTCTTGGAAACTATACGGCGGGTCCTGAAAATCCTGCGCACAGCCTCCCTGATTACAGGCATCTCGGCAATCCTCTCCGCCACGATATCCCTTGCCCCGGCCAAAGCCGCTTCCGGGTCGGCAAACCTGGACGCGTCGGCAAGAGGATTGACACTCTTATTGTTCCACAGCAAGTCAGCCAATGGTTCATAACCGGCCTCCCGGGCAGCCGTAGCCCTCGTCCTGCGCTTAGGTCTGTATGGCAGATAAAGGTCTTCGAGTTCATTCTCCTCTACGGAAGACTCTATGGCGGCCTGCAGCTCCAGAGTGAGAGCGCCGGCGGCCGAGATAGTCTCCAAAATCGTCTGCTTGCGCTTGTCCATCCTGTCGAAATCCTCTGACAGATGTTTGATCTGCGCAATCGCCACCTCGTCCAAAGAACCGGTCCTTTCCTTTCGGTAACGGCTGATGAAAGGCACGGTCGCGCCATCGGCAAACAACTGCACGGTGTTTTCAACCTGCCATTCCTTTACCCCGAGCACCGAGGCAATTTTCCTGATATACAAATCTTTCATGCTAAGTAATCTTTAAGTAATCTTCAAAAAATAACCTGCCTCACTAATAAATATCTTTTTGGTCCATATGCCTTTTCTCATCAGTCATTTGCCACCGGCAAACTCCTTCTTCCAAAAGACATCTATCCTCAAAAATCTTATTCCTATTGATGCAGTTAATTTTTTTCATATTACTAATAAAGACTATTCGTGGGATACTTCTTTCAACTGGCTACGGTATGCCGAGAAAATCTTGGACTTAGACACGAAGCCGACATAACGCCTCTTCTCAGTCACCACAGGCAGGTTCCATGCTCCCGTCCTCTCGAACTTCGCCATGACGCTGTCCATTTTCTCGTCCGCATAGACATATGCCGGAGCGGAGCGCATATAGTTGAAAACATATTTTTGTCCGTAATATTCCTGTTTGAACATATCCGGACGTATATCATCCAAAAGCACATAGCCCTGGAACTTGCCGGAATCATCCACCACCGGAAATATGTTCCGCTTCGACTCCGCGACCGTATCAAGCAACTTCCCGAAACTGTCGTCGATATGCACAGTGCAGAAATCTCTTTCGATTAAATCATTGACTTTCAATAATGTGAGCACCGCCTGATCACTGTCGTGGGTGAGCAGTTCCCCCCTTTTGGCAATACGCTTTGTGTATATCGAATACGGCTCGAAAATCCTGGTCATTCCGAAAGAAATCGTAGCCGTGATAATCAAAGGTATGAACAGTTCGTAACCTCCTGATATTTCAGCGATAAGGAAGATTGCCGTCATCGGGGCCTGCATCACTCCCGCCATAAGGCCCGCCATGCCGACAAGCACGAAATTCTGCTCCGGGACAGAGAACGGGGACGCTCCGAGAATGAGATTTATGGTTCTGGCCACGACAAATCCGGCAATCGCGCCTATGAAAAGCGTAGGACCGAAAGTTCCTCCGACACCGCCTCCCGCATTTGTGAAAGACATGGAAAAAACCTTCAGAATGAGTATGAGCAGGAAAAACAGGGGTATGACCCACGAGACATGCATTAGCGGAGCCAGCACTGTCTGACCGTCAAAATTCACTTCACGGCATGCTAAAAGGTCCCGTACAGTTCCATAGCCCTCGCCGTAAAGAGGAGGGAAAAGAAAAATCAGCAGGCCGAGACACAAAGCGGAGAATCCCCAGCGCAGATAGGGCGACTTTATGGATTTGATTTTGTCTTCAAGCCAAAGCGTAGTCCTGGTGAAATAAACCGAACACCCCGCGCAGAACAGGCCTAACAGTATGTAGAACGGGATATTCTGCATGGAGAAAGGAGTCAGGTCACACGCGAACGCAGCCCCATAGCCTAAGAATATGTATGAAATCACCGTTGCCGACACCGTAGACATCAGCAATGGAAGTATAGACGACATCGAAATATTGAAAAGCAGGATTTCCAGAGTAAAAAGGACTCCGGCGAGAGGGGCTTTGAAAATGCCGGCCACAGCGCCTGCAGCTCCGCATCCTAAAAGTATTGTCACGTTTTTATAGGACAGTCCGGCATATCTTCCGAGATTGGAACCTATGGCAGCTCCGGTGTAGACGATCGGGGCCTCCGCTCCGACAGAACCGCCGAATCCGATTGTCACTGAACTTGCAACAAGGGATGTCCACATATTGTGGGACTTGATTTTGGATTCGTTTTTGGAAACCGCCAGCAGGACCTTGGTGAC
>CABQAB010000250.1 GCA_902461985.1 uncultured Bacteroidales bacterium
TCCGCACAAGCCCCCATTTATACGGCAGAAAGGATTAACCAAAATAATATAAACGCGTTATGAAAACACACAAATCAATTTACGAGACGCCTCTGGTACTTGTCGAGGCGTTCTCAACCGAGGTCGGCTTCGCGGCCAGCGATGACAGCAATAGCGGAATCCCTGGCATTACTGGCGACTATGTCAAAGATGAATCCGGAGAATGGAATTAGGAGGACTGACCATGAAGATTATTTTCAAATCATTCGCCTGTGCGGCTGCAGCAGCCCTTGCATTGGCATCTTGTGCGAAAGAGAATCTCGTTCCGAACGACGGGGAGACTGACGGTAAGAAACTTGTCAAAGTTCATTTCAGTGCGGAAACCACCGATCCTGCCTCATCACGGGCAACCCTCACACCGAATGAGGGCGAGACCGCGTTCGCTGCGGCCTGGGAGACCGGTGATGCGATCGGTGTAAAGTATGCAAATGATTCAGAACGTCAAGATGCCGAAGGTACTACAACTGCGTCTTGGAAAGAAACGTCATTTGAATCTTCCTTGCCTGAATATACGGGAATGTGGATTTATGATGCCGCATATCCGGTTCCTGATGCGACTGACAGCCATGTAGATTTCGGCCCTGCACGCACTCAGAAAGGCAATGCCTACAACAGCAAGTATGATATTATGATAGGCTCAGCAACAGCAGAGAATGCTGCCGCCGGAAAGGATGATTCAGGCAATGACATCGTTTTCCAGATGGAGCGTAAGACAGCCATAGCCTATTTCCACTTCACCAGCGACCTTGACGAGGCCATTTCCTCGGCAACTCTTACCGTAGGCGGAGAAGGTGCAGCAATCGCCTGCAGCTCAGCATCCATATCTGATTTCACTTGGAAACCAACAGCGGATTGCACATCCATTGCCCTTACGTTCCCGGAAGAGGCTCCGAATGCTAAGGACTTTACTCTCTGGTTCAATGTCCTTCCGACATCTTACACTAAAATGACTCTCACCGTAGAGACGGCCACCAAGACCTTCACCATCAGCAAGAACTCCGAAGGAACGTACGAGGCCGGCAAACTCTACAAAGTGAAGAAAGACGGAATCGCATGGACTGATAAAGGTGGAAGCGTAACGCCTTCTGAAAAGGTTTCTGTCATTAATGTCGAAAATGTCAATGCCGTAAAGGAGATGGGGACTGGCGCTTATGGAGATTATAAAGATGCCGTTCAGACCATTACTGTTGACGGCCTTGAATATAGTATGACAAATATCTGCGCCAATTCCAAGAATGGTAGTGCGGGATATATGATGGGAGCAATGCAGTTTATCCAGATGAAAGCTTCCACATCATATATCGTGAATAAGAAGTCAAGGGTGACTTCAATTAAAGCATGGGTTCTTCCTAAAACAACAGATGCGATATCTGTTTATCAAGGTATAGCTGTTGATGATATTTCCGATTTGCTTGTCAAGCCTACCAAGACAAATGAGACCGTTAATTTAGTTTCTAATACAGGCGGCTCTGTTGATACTCAACTTGATGTATATGAGTATGTTATTACAAGTGGATTCTTCAAATTAGCTCCTTCTGCTACATTATGGTTGTATAAACTTGAAGTGACATATTCAGATGGTAGTTCTTCCGAACCAGCTCCTGACACCTACTCAATTAGTTTTGCCGATGTAACCGGTGGAACCCTTTCAGCAAATTCTGCATCAGCAGAGGCGGGTGCTGAAGTAACCCTCACTGCGACGCCTGATGAAGGCTATGAATTCAAAGAAAACTCTTGGAAGGTCGTTGCTGCAGATGATTCTGAAATCACCGTGACTGACGGCAAATTCATCATGCCGGCCGCAAATGTGAATGTTACAGCATCCTTCAGGCAGCTGAGTTATGCAATTACAGCAAATCCGGCAGAAAATGGTACATATACTGTGAAGGTTGGAGAGGAAGACGTAACTTCCGCTGTTTATGGTGCAAAAGTACTCCTGGAGGCCACTCCTACTGAAGGATATATATGTGACGGTTGGACTGTTGTTGATTCTGAGGGAAATAATGTTTATGTAAGCAACAATTCTTTCACGATGCCGGCTTCAGCTGTAACAGTGTCCACAAGTTTCTCTCTCAAGCCGGAGGATATAACTTACGATCACGCTGGAACAGCGGAAGATCCGTATAGTGTAGCCGATGTGTTAAAATATATCTCGACTCTCGGAATAGCGACAAGCACAGCAGATGTTTATGCAAAGGGAATAATCACATCTATCTCTGAAGTTAGTACAAAATATGGTAATGCTACATACAAGATAAAGGATGAAGGTGTCGAGAATGAAGTTACAGTGTTCAGAGGCCTTTATCTTAATGGCGAAAACTTCACCAGTGAAGATCAAATCGGCATCGGAGACGTGGTGGTTGTAATGGGTAAAGTCAAGAACTACAATGACACCATGGAATTCGATATCAATAACCAGCTTGTTTCCATAGTCAAGGCACCTTACCTCAAGGCGGTCGCATCCAAGACAACGGTTTCAGCGGACGGTGAGACAGTCACCGTTACAGTGGACACCAACGTAGATGGCGGATGGACTGCGGAATCCAGCGATGAGGCCAATTTCACCATCGGCAACAAGACCACGACGACATTCGACGTGACAGTTTCCAAGAACGAAACCGAGGCAGCACGCGAGGCCACAATCACCGTCACCGCCGGAACACAGACCAAAACCATCACCCTCAAGCAGAATGCTACGGGAGCAAGTGAAGAGTTAGGTGAAACATACACATGGAATATGGCTTCTGGAGATTTGGGGACTGCAAGTGCATTATTACCAACCATTACAAAAGGAACTCCAGAGTTATCTTGGTCAGCAAATTATACTTGGGGAACTGCAACCAAATATATCAATAACGATAATACTAAAGGTGTTCAGATTGGAAGTTCTACTAATTATTGTACATCATTTGTGTTGGCGACAGAGTCTTACTCGGGTTTGATAAAATCAATCAAAATAAACGGTTCTATAGCCAAAAGTGGAAAAGCAGTGTTGTCTGTTAAAGTGAATGGCGTTGCTCTAAAATACAATGGTGCCGAGAAAGTGTCACTGACAACTACTGCCACGGATTATAGTTTTACAACTGACACGCCTATAAGTGGGAAGATTGAAATCACAATTACAAATACGGCAAAAGCATTCTATTTGAAATCAATAGTTATCAATCCGGCGAACTAAGGCAGTAAAGTAATTGCGAATAGCCATAAAGAGTCAGACAGGTCCGTCCTGCCTGACTCTTTCTGAATATTAGCCCGTTCAAATACTTTGGAACTGACTGAAAGTTTCGAGGTATCGAAAATAGTACCTATATTTGTTTCGACCACGATATAATCCTTAACAGGTGGTACGAAATCTTTGGTGATACAGAGCATGATGAAGACAATGAATAAGATTGAGAAAATATGGTTTGATGGCGAATGGCTGTATGGTCTTGGGGATGATGG
>CABQAB010000251.1 GCA_902461985.1 uncultured Bacteroidales bacterium
GAATTTAGTTCGCTTCTTCTCCTCCGCCATAATCCTTTCGGCAGCAGCCATCCCGTCAAGCATCTTTTCAAGAGAGGCCTCCAAGTCGGACGGTATGTCTATGTGCTCTATATCAGTCATATTGATAAAATTGTCTTTCATATCTCTTTTATTATTGTCACATATTGACGCCGTTCATGAGCATTGCCTTGATTTTCTGTCGGGCCCTTGAGATTCTCACTCTGATATTTCCTTCGCTCAGACCGGTTTTCGCGGCAATGTCTTCGTATTCCATATCTTCGAAAAACCTCATTCTGACCAAGTCTCTGTCACTTTTTTCAAAAGTTTCCAAGGCCTTGTACAGTCTCCGGATTTTTTCTGCAGCGGCTTCGGCAGTTTCATCATTGTCTTCAATGGCTATCTGGTTCTCACTCCCGTCCAGTCTGTCGTTCATCTTCCCGTATTTCCGCCTCAGCATATCCAGACTCATATTGCGTATCAAAGTCGTACCGTATGCTGAAGGATTGCGAACCTCGTCAAGGCTGTTTCTGCTGTTCCAAAGCTTGATATAGAGTTCCTGTACGGCGTCTTTCGCGTCGTTTTCGTTTCCGAGCACCGACCATGCCGTCCTATAGAAAACCGGGTTGAGCGGCAGCCAGATTCTTTTGAACTCTGTGTGTGTCATTTCTTTCGTCGTCGGATTTTCAGTCCATGCTCCCGTCAATCATTCCGGACAGGGCGTCTCTGGTGAATCTGCCTTCCAGGACAATCAGAGAGCAGTCGTCCGATTCATAGACTACGAAATCTTCAAATGAGTTCTCGTCTATGCTACGTACATACATCTTTACATTATCATCGTCATCGTTCACGTCTATTATGAGTGAGTATGCGGCGAAAACCTGTTCGACCTCAGCCCTGAACTGCGATTTTACGCTATATCCGCAGTCGTCCAAAGTCAGAATCTGAATCTTTTTGATTGCATCCACCGCCTCTTTCGGTAATTCTCCTTCCATTTTCAGCGCAAGCTTGCCCAATTTGAGCAGGAATCCGTCCACTGTCAGGTGGTCGGCATTTTTGACACCCTTGTATTTCGCCATCAACTCGTCCGGAGTCATTGTCCCGTTGATGAAGGTGCCGTTCTGTCCGGCTGTCCCTGCGGAGTCCCTCCCGTCTATCACCATGACGTTCTCTTTCTCGCGGTTGGCACTTCCTTCCTGCGCTGTTGTCTGGGCAGAACTGTCCATCGCCATGAACATAAGCCCTGTCACTGCAATCGTTGTTAAAATCTTTTTCATAATTCCTTGGTATTTGTTGTTTGCAACAATATGACGCAAGATATGGATTTTTGTTACAATTTTCATGGTAAATTTTCGGTATTTGTTTTGTGTAAACTGATGGGGCTCAAAGTTACAGCATTGTCATCTCGACCGAGTTTGGCGAGTGGAGAGATCTTCTTAAAGTAATGATACTTAATAGATATCTCGACTACGCCCTTCGTATTTTGCTTGAGATGCCTTGCTTGAGATGACAAATTTTGAGGCAGTCTCATTTGCAATTCCGTCAGTTATATCGTACCTTCGTGATGAATCGGTGATAACGGCCGGGATTTGCGAAATGACTATGGACGATTCAATGAAAACATTATTTGTCATATTAGGCGTAATTGAGGCGTTGATTCTTGCGGGGGCCTTTGCCTTGTCGCATTGGATGGAGGAAATGTTTCTGTTCACCGTGGTTTTGATTGGAACTGTCCTGCTTGACGTTATCGTAGGCTTAGCATATCTGGTGATTTATCTGATGTCCAGGAAAGCGGGAATCATAGGATTGCTCGTTTTTCTTGCAATAGCAGATGTATCCGTGTTCATCTGGAACTTCTATTATGGGGTGGGCCTGCTACTCTTCGAACTTGCATTTTTTCTCTTCATTGTAGTAACCGGCCTGTTCGCCACAATCGTGAACTGGCTTCTGGGAAAATAACGGGGCAAAACAGTGAAATGACTATGGATGAGAAAAGTGAAAGAAATCTGCTGATATATATTGTCGCTATGTTTATTCTGAACATTTGCGTTATATTGATATTGCCGGAGTTCATTATCGCAAGTTTAGGCATATCTGTGATTGGCGGAATTGTTTATGCAGTTCTTTTGCACTATGTGGACAACAGATAAAGGACTGTTCGACAGACCTTCAAAACAGTGAAATGATGTTGGATTCTTCAAGCAAATAATTATGTATTTCGACAAAGACGACAAGAATACACTGATAGGCTTAGTGGTGATACTTGTACTATGTATCATTGTTACGTCCCTTTCTGCTTTGTACATCAGTGAAATATTTTGGTTTGCTTGCATAGGAGGCATAATAGGTTGGATCCTTTGGGTGCTTCTATGGCTTCTGCTGCTGTGGTGGTTCCGTAGATGATGGTATTGACGGTAAAGGACGGCGAAATGCTGTCCTTTTCTGTTTTATGTCCATGGCATCTTCTTGTCTGCAAATAAGACTGTAGCCCTGGCCCTTGGAGAGATCCGGGGGCTTTTTTGCATGGAGGCAGATCCAAGTCGGAGGTTTATGATTGGGAGCAGGCTGTTTTTGCGGAAAATCCAAAAAGTTTGGCAAATGATATAAAAATATATATCTTTGTGGTGTCGAACAATCAGGAAATGAAAAGATATAAAGTGAGCCAGATTATCAAGCTCCTCGAACATGATGGATGGCGGATTAAGAATTGCGAAGGTGATCACCGACAATTCATCCACCCGGAGAAGTCCGGAAAGGTGACAGTTAGGGGAAAGTCAAGCGAGACATTGAGTCAGTTTTTGTTGAACAGCATTTTCAAACAGGCGGGGTGGAAATAAGCCGCCCTGCACAAAACTAAAGATATGGTAAAGGTCAAACTTATAATCGATTGGGATGGCAGGAACTATGCTTCCTGCACTGAAAACGACGATATTGCCTGCGTTGCTACGGGCAAGACTTTGGATGAAGTCAAAACAGATATGGAAGACGCTCTCCGACGGCACATTGACTGGATGAGAGCGGATGGAGATGTCATTCCGGAAGAATTTCTCGGCGCATGGGAAATAGAGTGGGAACTTACGACCAGGGCGCAGCTCCATTATTCGGAATCATTCATTACCCGCAAGGCTCTGGCTGCAGCTACAGGCATAAAAGTGCAGCAACTCAGTCACTACGCCAACGGATGGCGCAACCCACGTCGAGATATGCAGAAACGCATTACTGACGGCATACGGGATATTCGACAGAAATTGGCAGTCATCTCCTGATGTGTTTGGTTGCAATCGTTCTGATGACGTCGTCCCTCGGAGAAATCCGAGGGCTTTGACTTTCTTCCATTCCCATCTCAACGAAAACACGGCCTCCAAACCGGGAGCCGGTCCGCAAGGGCGGACGCGGTGTAGCGACGAAATGTAATGGAGAAGCGCAGCCGCCGGACTGGAAAATTCCAGTCCGCATACCCCGCCGGGGTGAC
>CABQAB010000252.1 GCA_902461985.1 uncultured Bacteroidales bacterium
CATCGGGGCAGTGCATCCTTCCATATAGCTGACGTATGAGCCTTCGTCCGCCACAATCAGTGTCCTTTCGAATTGTCCCGTACCTTTTGCGTTGATGCGGAAATAACTTGAAAGTTCCATCGGGCAGCGCACTCCTTTGGGGATGTAGCAGAACGACCCGTCGCTGAACACGGCCGAATTGAGGGCAGCATAGAAATTGTCGCCCGACGGCACGACCGTGGCCAGATATTTCCTCACGAGTTCCGGATATTCCTTCACGGCTTCGGAAAAAGAACAGAATATTATACCCTTTTCTGCAAGCGCGGCTCTGAAAGTTGTCGTCACCGACACCGAATCGAAAACAGCGTCCACTGCGACCCCTGCCAAAGCGGCTCTCTCATGAATCGGAATCCCCAATTTGTCGAAGGTCTTTTCCAGTTCCGGGTCTATCTCCTTTGGCCCGTCACTGTCCTTCTTTGGGGCGGCATAATATATAATGTCTTGAAAATCAATATCAGGAATGTCGAGATGCCCCCATGTCGGGATTTTCATCTTCTGCCATTTCCTGAAAGCGTCGAGGCGGAACTCCAGCAGCCATCCAGGTTCTTCCTTTTTTGAGGAAATCAGGCGTATGATGTCCTCATTCAGTCCTTTGGGGATGAATTCCTGGTCCACTTCGGTTACAAAACCGTGTTCATACTCCTTTCCGGAGATGCCTTCTATTATGTTATTTTGTTCCATACTTTTTTGCATAACCCACAAAGATACGGCGAAAATATTTAACTTTGCAATTTAGTTGATAAAAGCAGTTTCACTAAACTAAAAACAATATTATGAAGAAGTTCACATTGCCTAAGGACGGAGGTCTGATTGAGGAAGGGCTTCCTAACGGCATCAAGCACACTTTTGAGCATATTCCTGCGCATATCTTTGAAGATGAGGAACTTGCAAGCAGATGTCTGGCCGACAAAATCGTTTCCTCCATCAAGGCTTCGGACGGTATCTTCCGCCTCGGTCTTTCAACCGGCTCCACTCCAGTATGTCTTTATCAGGAACTTGCAAAAAAGCATCAGGCGGGCGAGGTCTCTTTCAGCAGGGTGGAAATCTACAGCATAGACGAGTACTATCCTGCTCCTGACAAGGCCTATTGCCGCAACAGACGCCTCTACGAGGAACTTGTCAGCAAGATAGACATCAAGCCTGAGAACGTGCATATTCCGAGACTTGAAGAGGAGCACGACAGCGCTTTCGTGACTGATTTCTGCACCAAATATGACCATGACGCATCCAACCTCGACCTTCTCATAATGGGAGTGGGCGAAAAAGGACAGATAGGATTCAACGAGCACGGGGTTTCCGAGCAGAGCCGCACACGCACGGTACTTCTTTCCTACAATTCGAGGAAGCGTCAGGCGAGGAACTTCGCCGGCAAAATAGAGATGACGCCGCACAGCGCGATTGCAATGGGGATTTCCACAATGCTCAGCGCGAAGAAAATATATCTCATCGCATGGGGTGAAGACAAGGCCCAGGTCGTGAGGGATATCGTAGAGGGCGAAGCATCGTCTTCATGCCCGGCTTCATTGCTCCAGAAACATGAGAACATTTCGTTCTATGTGGACGACAATTCTGCGAGCCTGCTGACCCGCAATGTGGCTCCATGGCTTGTAGGCCCTTGCAACTGGACACCAAAATTCATCAGAAAGGCAGTCGTGTGGCTTTGCGAACAGGTACACAAGCCTATTCTCAAACTTACCCAGGGCGACTATCTCGCCAACGGTCTCGGCGAACTTCTCGAGAAATACGGACCGTATGACAAAATCAACATCAATGTCTTCAACGACTTCCAGCACACCATTTCAGGCTGGCCGGGCGGAAAACCTGATGCAGACGACAGTACAAGGCCTGTCCCTTCGTCACCGTTCCCGAAGAGAGTGCTCATTTTCTCGCCGCATCCTGACGATGACGTGATTTCCATGGGCGGTACGTTCATCCGTCTGGTCGAGCAGGGGCACGATGTCCATGTCGCCTATGAGACTTCAGGAAACGTTGCCGTGCATGATGATGTCGTGCTTCAGCACATGGATGCCATCCATGAACTCGGCTATGGAGATGACTTCGCCAAAGTGAAGGAAATCGTGGCTTCCAAGAAACCGGGCGAACCTGAGCCACGCGCATTGCTGGACATCAAGGGGGCAATCAGAAGGTCCGAGGCACGTTCTGCTGTCAGGTCTTTCGGACTGAATCCGGACACCAACGCGCACTTCCTCAATCTGCCTTTCTATGAGACGGGCGGCATAAAGAAGGGCGAGCGCACCCAGGCGGACATCGACATCATCAAGGCTTTGCTCGAAGAAGTGAAACCTCATCAGATTTATGTCGCAGGCGACCTGGCGGACCCTCACGGAACTCACAGGGTCTGCACCGAAGCCGTGCTTGCCGCCCTTGAGCAGCTCAAGAATGCCAAATGGCTGAAAGAATGTCATGTGTGGCTTTACAGAGGCGCATGGATGGAATGGGAACTCGGCAAAGTGGATATGGCAGTTCCTCTCAGTCCTGATGAAGTCATCAAGAAGAGACACGCAATCTATCGCCACCTCTCGCAGAAGGACATCGTTCCGTTCCCTGGAGAAGACCCACGCGAATTCTGGCAGAGGGCGGAGGAGAGGACCCAGAACACGGCCCGTCTTTATGATGAACTCGGCATGGCTGAGTATCAGGCGATTGAGGTGTTCGTAAGATTGTTTTAACCATTATTAACATATTTCAAAATGAGAGTAATTATTGAACCAAGTGCGCAGGAAGGCTCAGTGTGGGCAGCCAGATACATTGTGTCAAGAATCAAGGCCAAGGCAGCCGTTACCGACAAGCCTTTTGTGCTGGGTCTGCCGACCGGAGGCACTCCTGTGGGCACCTATCAGGAACTCATCCGTATGCACAGGAACGGTGAGATTTCATTCAGGAACGTCATCACTTTCAACATGGACGAGTACGTGGGGCTTCCTGAGGAGCATCCTGAAAGCTACCACAGTTTCATGGCACGCAATTTCTTCGACCATGTCGACATACCTAAGGAAAACATAAATATCCTCAACGGAAATGCAGCTGACCTTGCTGCCGAGTGCGCATCCTATGAGCAGAAAATTCTTGCTGCCGGAGGAATAGACCTGTTCATGGGAGGTGTCGGAGAGGACGGACACCTTGCTTTCAACGAGCCGTTCTCGTCCCTCGTTTCCCGCACAAGGGTCAAGAGCCTGACTTATGACACCATTCTCGTGAATTCACGTTTCTTTGACGGCGACCTCAGCAAAGTCCCTACGACGGCACTCACGGTAGGTGTGGGTACTGTCATGGATGCAAAGGAAGTTCTGGTGCTCGCTTTCGGCCACAAGAAGGCAACCGCACTCAAGAACGCAATCGAGGGGGCATATTCCCAGACCTGCACTTTGTCTGCCCTGCAGGCTCATCCCCACGGCATCATCGTGG
>CABQAB010000253.1 GCA_902461985.1 uncultured Bacteroidales bacterium
GCAGGAACTCCCGCAAAAGTGAATTTGCCGAAACCGAAAAGATGGGCGAATTCCACGGAAATGGCACCGGCAAAACTGTATTCTCCATATTGTTCATCGTAAGACGCATCCGCGGGGACAAGACTTGCAGGCAGACCCAACATGGCATTCGCTTTCTTGTCCCAGGATGTCTGGCTTGCTGTCTGGGATGAAGGAATCGTAACCTCCCATCCGTCAGCAGTCTCGTCATCCGAAAAAGCGTATGAAGGGAAAGCTGTGTAGAGATTGAACTCGTCGGCATATTCATCTTTTACTATGCTCCAGAAATTGCCGTTGAAGACCGGAGTCTCAGCCGTTGCATCTGCAATGGGAAATGACGATCTGTAGACAGAAGCCGCCGCGCCTTCCCTTGAAGCCACCTTAGCCAATTGATTCGGAGTATCCTTTTTCGCCAGTGCGGCATAAAGGGCGTCACCCTTTTCAAACGTAATATGTGAATCCCCGTCAAACTGCGCCTTTGTGCCGGAAGCGGACGGTGCGATTGAAAGACCGATATTGAAGGTTTCTCCCGTCACTGCAGGCGACTCTTCGTTTTTTGTACAAGCCGCCAGGGCAAGCAGGACGGCCGCTGCATATAATGATTTTTTCATATTCTTTCCAAAATAAAAGTCTACCAGTCAATATAATCCGTATCGCTCACGAGGATAGTCCCTCCGAATGTGCCATAGTAATTCACCTTGAGAGTGATATACTGGGCGGCATATCTTGAGTCGCTGTTCCGGATTGCGCGGAGAAGGATATGCCCCTCTGACTTCCCTTCAGGGATGGTCACGTCAACAGTACAGCCCGCAGCATCCACTTTGACAATGAGTTCCTCAGAGGCTGCGACGACCACGGTGCTGTCGTCTCCGCCCGTCAGGGTGTAGTGCAGTTTGACTGTCTTTTCGCCGACCTGGGCCTCCAGATTTGTCGTATCGACTATGATGCTGAAGGCCTTGTCCTTCGCAATTCTGATTACGGTCGCTCCAAGGGTGAATATATACTCATTCTCTGTCTCCTCCATCTTCAGCTGCGGAACCGGTTCCCCGCTGACAGGCACCGGATTCCATGCCGTTCCATCGATGCTGACATACCAGGTTCCGTTTTCAATCTTGAACTCCGGAGTGACTCCGTCCTTTCCGTTGGAGCCGTTCTTTCCTGTGACCGGGACTTTCTCTCCGCCGTTCAGCAGAAATTCTCCGTTCACGGTCCAGTAATAGACACCGTCCACTTCGGAAACTCCTATGACAGGAGAAACGCCATCCTTTCCGTCCTTTCCATTGCCGATTCCGGCTGTAGTATTGTTGCTGAAATGAATGATATACCCGTCTTCAGTTTCTTCAACATTGGTAATGGTAACAGCCTTTTCGGCCGCGGCCACGAGTGCGCTGATGCCTTCGGCGTTTGAGTTCACTTTGGCTTCGAGGGCTTCCACCCTTTTCTCCAGAGCATCGATGCGGTCGTTAAGATCCGCTGTGCAGCCGCAGACTAAAGCCGCAGCTGACACGATCAAACATAATTTGTCCATGGTATATGTAATAATTGGTAATCTGGATTTGTCAGAATGAAAGAACAGGACGGCAGATAACGGACTGGGTGGTCCAGTCGGTAACAGGTTCTATCTGCCCACTGTCGTACAGCCAGAAGATGCAGACCGCACCGTCAGTGTTGTCGTAAAGGCTTGATGACATGATGTCACAGACTTTCCCCTCGCTTCCCCTGCTCATGGTGGTGACAAACAGTTCCCGGTCTTTTTCCGGAACGGCTTCCAGCCACGAATTCATTTTGTCTATAGGGTTGTATGAAAGAAGCAGGTCGCCTTCCCTGTAATAATAAGTTATATCCGAACTGTATGTCTGCAGGGACCTCAGATGCGCCGCGACTTCATCTCCGCCGAGATTTGCCAGCATATCCCAGAGCTGTCCGATTGAAGGGACATACCATCCCGAAGTGTTCACAGGTGCCGAAGGAGAGAAATCCGTAGTGGTCCAGTCGAAAGCCGGGCAAAGCTGTAATTTTTCTCCCGGATATGCTCCCAGTATCGCCTGAGTCCATCCGTAACCTTCTATGTCTGCATACCAGGACACTCCCGTCTTTTTGTTAGGAACCACGTCGAAATCGGAATCGAATGAATAACGCGTCGTCACTTCGTCCGGGTTATGTGCCGTTTTCGCAGCCATCACTAAGCCATGGGTATAGCCCATAGCCTTTTCAGTTTTGGAAATTCTGGATTCGTCAGTAGAGAACACTATGCCTATCACGGTCTTCCCTTCGACAGGAGCGGAGGTGCCGTCACTCCAGGTGCCGTCACTATAGAAATAATCCCCTATTTCAGGGTCTTTCAAAGGTTCCTCTTTAGGCCGGACTGTGATTTCACACTCTGCGACAAGATCTCCGCAAACCGCTTTCAAGACACTCGTGCCGGCCGCAAGTCCGGTGACTCTCGCCGCAATGACATTGTCACCCTCAACCACATCTATCAATTCGTAACTTGCAACGGATTCATCGCTCATCGAGAGGGATGCCGTCCTGTATGTCGCATTGTCAGGAAGCACCGTCGCTGTTGCGATGAAAGTCTCCCCGACAGCAATTTCCCTGGAATGTATGTCAAGCTCAAGAGATTCGGCAGCCACGGCATGCACATTGACCGTACATGAAACTTTCGCGGTACCGGCAGAAGCCGTAACCGTAGTCGTCCCTTCCGACACTCCGGTCACCACGCCGCGGGAAACCGTAGCCACACCATTATCATCGGAAGACCAGTCAATTACAGGATTAGAAGCGTTTTCGGGACTGATTTGAGCATTGAAAGAATAGGACTGCCCCACCTCCAGATTCAGAACATCCTTGTCAAGAGTTATCTTTTCGACCTTGACCGGATCTACGCTTATGGAGCACTTTGCGATGTTGTCTCCTATGGATGCAATGAAAGTCGCCGTCCCGAGACTGACTCCTTTCAATTTGTAAGTAATCCGCCCGTTTCCGCTATCCACATCAGCGGAAGACAGGGCCACTACCTCGTCGTCAGTGATAATGTATTCGACCTGCCCGGTTTTCTCCGCCGGAGATACGGTCAGAATCAAATCCTCTTCCCCCTCCGCTTCAATAGACAGGTCATTCGAATCAAACTTCAGGACAATCCCCCCCCCAGAAACAGGCTGTTGCTGAGATTCATCAGGCCGTTCACAAGAGAACAGCACCAAAACGCCGGTCAGCAGGACAGGCATAAAACCACACAATTTCATTGCGCAAAAATTAAAACAAAACCACTACCCGAAAACCGCCGATGCCCCAGAAGGGTCATGACAGCGGACGGGACAAAGTTACGATTTCAAACTTTAAATGCAAGTGGTTTTTCATTATTTGTTATTATTGGTGTCCGCTAAAACTTTCTGACAACATAAAAAATTAGGCTGGAACCCCG
>CABQAB010000254.1 GCA_902461985.1 uncultured Bacteroidales bacterium
TCCACCCCCGAATGACCCCCGCGACCTTTCCGGCTTTCCGTATTTTGCTCGCAAAATACCCGCCCCGGTCGTCCGGCTGTAGCCGGAGATTAAGTGAGGGATAATGAGGTACTTCATATTACAGAAGAGGGTAGATACCCTCTTCATGCACTTCCTGTTCAATGCTAAACATTGAACAGGAAGTGCATAATGTCCCCATCCTGCACCACATAATCCTTGCCTTCCACTCCGAGTTTTCCGGCAGCCCTGCAGGCTGATTCGGATTTGAGAGTGATGAAGTCGTCGTATTTGATTACTTCGGCCCTGATGAAACCTTTCTCAAAGTCCGTGTGGATGACTCCGGCTGCTTTCGGGGCTTTGTCTCCAACATGGATGGTCCACGCCCTCACCTCGTCCGCACCGGCGGTAAAGAAAGTTCTGAGATTGAGCAGGGAATAGGCCGACTGGATAAGCCTTACGCTGCCTGATTCCTCCAGTCCGAGTTCTTCAAGGAACATCTGTCTTTCCTCGTATGTCTCCAAATCGGCAATATCGGACTCGATTTTTGCAGAAATAACGAGAATTTCGGCGTCCTCGTCCTTGACAGCCTCTCTGACTGCATCCACATATGCATTTCCCTCCTTTGCGGAAGCCTCATCCACATTGCAGACATACATCACAGGCTTGTCCGTAAGCAGGAAAAGCTCCTTTCCGAGCGCTATGTCTTCGGGAGAATCCAGTTTCACGCTGCGGCAGTTGTGACCGCTTTCAAGGGCCTCCTTATATTTCAGAAGTATGTCCAGAAGCTTTTTTGCATTCTTGTCGCCCACCTGAGCCTGCTTGCTGACTTTGGCTAAACGGTTCTCCACAGTTTCAAGGTCTTTGATCTGGAGTTCCAGGTCTATCACTTCCTTGTCCCGGACAGGGTCTACGCTGCCGTCCACATGTACAATATTCGGATCATCGAAACATCTGAGAACATGGAGAATCGCATCCGTCTCACGAATGTTCGCAAGAAACTGGTTGCCAAGACCTTCACCCTTGCTCGCTCCCTTGACCAGTCCGGCTATGTCCACGATTTCAACCGTAGCCGGTACAAGGCTCTTGGGATGGCACAGTTCATTCAGGGCATCTAATCTTTTGTCCGGAACTATGGTCGAACCTATGTTGGGATCTATTGTGCAGAAAGGGAAATTCGCGCTTTGGGCCTTGCCTGAACTTATACAGTTGAACAATGTTGATTTTCCGACGTTAGGCAGCCCTACTATACCGCATTTAAGTGCCATTATTTGAAGATTTTTATAGTGATATTCAAAAAATTACCCAAATTTTCGCAAAAATAGCAAATGTTTTTCTTTTTTGATAACAATCAGAGGTGCAGAATGTCTATATTGCCGGCCAGGTTCAGACCCTTTTGTTTTTTCTGAACCGGCAGATTATGGCATACAGAAGATTGGTTTCGATAGCTTTCAAACTTTTGTTATTCCTGCCCCTTCAGGCGGCACCGGACATTATGTTCTGGAATCTGGAGAATTTCTTCGATTATTTCGATGACGGCTATTCTTCTTCCGACAGGGATTTTTCTTCTTTCGGCCCCAAGCACTGGACAAAGGCGAGGTTCGGAAAAAAGTGCAATATGGTAGGGAAGACGGTTTTATGGGCGGGGAATATGTGCCCTGACGGCCATCCTCCGGAGATAGTCGGCTTCGCAGAGGTGGAGAATGCCTTTGTGATGCATAAAATAGCTGGTTCTGACATTTTGAGGAAATCCGGCTATTCCATAATCCATTTCGAGTCCCATGACCGTCGCGGAATAGATGTGGCTTTGATGTATATGCGTGACTCTCTTGAACTTATTGCTTCACGAGCCTTCCCGATTCCGGATGGAGAGGGCGGGATTATGGCTACAAGGGATATTCTTTACGCGGCCCTGCGCGATTCTGAGGGGAAAACCGTCCATGTATTGGTAAACCATCATCCTTCCAAATTCGGAGGCGCGGCTGCTTCAAGGAAAAAGAGAGATTGTGCCATGCAAAGACTGTCGGAAATATGTGATTCTCTGATTTCGCTCTCCTCCGGCCCGGTGGTTGCCATGGGGGACTTCAACGACGTTCCTTCAGCATCTCAATTTGACCTGATTGGCAATATGCGGAATCTGGCCATGCCGCTGCACGCAAAAGGCGAGGGAACAATCCGTTTCAGGGGGAAATGGGAACTGATAGACCATTTCTTAGTGTCGTCAGGCGGCATGTCTGCAGAGTCCGAAGCGGACTCCGTGTCCAGTTCGGCTTCGTGTCCAGGCTCAGCCGCAGTTTCAAGTGCCGGTTCCGTCGCTGATTCCGCTTCGGGCTCTTTCTCGGCCCCGGCTGTAGCAAATTACAGGATGTCAATTCTCCGCCCGCCTTTTCTCCTTGAGAAGGACAACGCCCACACCGGCGAAAAACCTTTCCGTGCATACTCCGGTCCGCGTTACCTCGGCGGCGTCAGCGACCACCTGCCTATACTGCTGACTTCGGCAAGCGGAAATATGTAAGGCCGCGTATTTGAATTAAAAAATAATTGTTACATTTGTGGATGGGCTTTTGAACCCGATAAGTTTATGCCGCAAAGAGAGTTGTGCATATTGTCCGGGAAGTCGGGAGTTTGCCGAAATTAAAGTTAACACATCACTCATATGAAGAAATTACTTACAATCGTCCTTGCTCTCTTAGTCTGTCTAAGTGCGTCAGCCGACAGAAAGGACAAGAAGGCGACTCAAGCCTACAAGTATGAAATCGAGAAAATCGAAGCCGGTTCATCAGCCAGCGGGGTGCAGGCCGTATATGTGCAGTCATATATGAAAACGCTTTCGAACGCGGATCAGGTCTGCAGGAGAAATGCCGTCCACGGAGTCATTTTCAAAGGCTACAGCGGTCGTGGAGACTATCATCCGGCATTGGCTTCGGAACCGACTGCTCAAGAGGACCACAAAGAGTTTTTTGACGCATTTTTTGCTGAAAACGGAGATTATAACAAATATATCGCAAGCACTTCTGCAAGCGGACCGCAGTATGCCAAGATTAAGAAAATAGGCTATAAGGTAGGGCTTGTCGTTTATGTGAATGTGGCAGCATTGCGCAAGGACCTTGAGAAGGCCGGTGTGATAAAGGGAATGAGTTCCATGTTCTAAAATGATTTGCCATGAAAAAGTTTCTTCCCTTTATTATGATTGTATTGATGGCGGCCGGGTGTTCGCCGAGATATACGACTGCGGCTTACAGTACTCCAGAACCGGTATATATGAACGATGAAGCGGACGGGAGCATCACGGTCAGGGCTTACGGCCAGGGGCGCAACCTGATTGACGCCAAGGAACAGGCCCGGAAAAACGCGGTGCGGGCTGTCATTTTCAAGGGCATTTCAGTGCCAGGCAATGCATACCTTTCAAGACCTTT
>CABQAB010000255.1 GCA_902461985.1 uncultured Bacteroidales bacterium
CAATACGGAGCAATAGTCTTCGATGCTGTCCACTCCACCGCCGGAGAGACGTTCAAGAAACTGCACGAAAGACGGACTGTCGAAGGCAACGGCCGCGTCCGCCCGCAAAGAAGGGCTGACCTTTATTCCGGACACCTTAGAGGCCTTGACGTGCAGGCTGATGTCGTCAGTCCAGTCATCCGAAGTGCTGAGGCGGCTGACATGGAAACGGTGCAGAATCGAATTCGTGGACCAGCCGCTGCCGGAAAGAAGTCCGTTGCAGTGGTCCCATATCTGCTCCGCATTGCCTGCGCAGGGCAGTTCATCCACCCCGAACACCCTTTTCATTTCAAGGCAGGACCAGTGGAAAAGCGGATTCCCGATCATTTTCGGAAGCAACTCACACCAGACCGAAAACTTCTCGAACGAGGAGGCGTCCCCGGAAATGAAGCGTTCGTCAATCCCGGCCATGCGCATGGCCCTGTGCTTGTATTTGTCCTGACAGACCCACAACTCCCCGATGTCCCCGAAGTTCCTGTCTTCAACCATATCACTTACAACCAAGTGATTATGAAAATCGACGACAGGAGCATCCTCCGCATAGCGATGGAAAAGGGTCTTCGCCTGAGGACCGCCGAGAAGGAAATCGGAATTTATGAAATCAAGTTTCATATTCTAAATCGAAAATTTCAAACAGGTTCTTATCATCGAAAATGGCCTAAAAATAACCGCCGTCATCAATCATTTTCACGGCTGAAAAGCCTTCGTAGACCATCCCCCTCATCTCTTTCTCGTTGGACTTGATGGTCTCCGCCCTTTCAAGCACCTCCAAAGCGATATTCCTCGGAATAACCACAACTCCGTCCACATCCCCGAATATGAAATCACCCGGTTTGATGTATACCTTGCCTATACGCACAGGCACATTGTACTCGGTAATCTTGGTCCTTCCAAGAGATCCGTTCGAGCTGCGGTAACGGTAGAACACCGGGAAATTCTGGGCAAGCACCTGGCGGGTGTCCCTCAGTCCTCCGTTGATTACGGCCATACGCGCACCCCTGGCAATGGCTGAAGCGGTCATCACCTCGCCCCAATGCGCGGCTTCAGTCTCCGTTCCTGCATCCCAGACCACGCAGCAGCCCTTAGGCATAGCATCCAGCATCTGAGCACGCACATTCATCTCTCCGCCCACCGTAGGGTTGGGAGTAGAGCGGATGGTATATGCCACACCGGCGCGGCACATATCCATTTTCAGCGGCATTATATTGGTCGGCAATGCCTGGTCCATAAGGCAATGCTCCCTCAGCACATCGTTTATCGCTCCGGTGTAGAGTTTTTCCAGACGGGCACAGATTTCCTCGTCCGGCACCTCCAAAGGTCTGATGTCCACGCTGTCAAGCATCTGCGTAAGATCATCCAGTCTGATTGAATCCTTTATCATATTTTTCTGAGTTTTTTGATTGCGAACATTACGGCTGCCCCGACAAGACAGATTATTCCGGCCGCGAAGCTGTATATACCTCCCATCGAACTGATATTCGGCAGGCTCATGGTGCAGAACAGCAGCCCTGCGACCACGAAAGAGAAAATGAAGACCGAAAACAGCACCGAAACGTAGGAAGAAGTTATGACAGGCTTGTCCTCCTCACTTACAGGAGTCCTGAGCTGCACGAAGAAACCGTCCACTTCAGCCTTTTTCCCCGCACCGTCACGGCTCCTCCACGGGATGAAATATATGAGCAGTACAAGCACCATTTCGATTGCAGTGCCGGCCTCCCAGCTGAGTCCGGGTATGAGATTGACAGTTATGCCTATTGCGATTCCGAGCAATATGGTGAGTACGGCGGAAGCGGAGGACGGGCGTTTGAACAGGATTCCCAATATGAGAGGGATGCCGAGCGGAATGGCCATTATCCCCGTGAACAGTTTGTTGGCCTCGAAGGCTGTGTTGCCGTTGATCAGCAGCGCACCCGCCGTCATGATTACCCCAATCGCGAGAGTGCTCCAGCGGGCTACAGTCAGCATCTGGCTGTCCGTCGCATCTTTTTTGAACAGCCTTTTGTAGATGTCATGCGTGATTACCCCTGACATCACATTGTACTCAGCATTCAGCGAGGACATGGTCGCCGCGAACATGGACGAAAACATGATGCCCATGATTCCGGCCGGCAGAAGTTTCACTGACAGAGTCACATAAGACATTTCAGGATTTTCAAGTCCCGGCACAATGAGAGGCGCAGCCACGGCAGGAAGCAGGAAAACGGGAGTGAAGACCAGGAACAGCAGCCCTGTGAAGAGCGCGGAATTCACTGCAGCCTTTTCATCCCTCACACAATAGAATTTCTGTATGAAAGTCCAGTTCTCGTTCTGTTTTATGATAGTCATCAGGCAATATACACCGAGCCAGAACGGCTGCCCCTTCGGTCCGTTGAACCAGTTCATGTGCTCCGGCATCTTCTCCGCCATATTCGCGAATCCTCCGGCTGAATCCAGAGACAGCGGCAGCAGGACAGAGGTCACGAGAATCATTATCACGAACTGGATTGTACTCATCAGAGACACTGACCACATGCCGCCGAAAAGATTGAATACGGTCACAATGATTCCTGAAACCACTATCGACCATTCGAGCGACAGAGGTGTGACCGCCGCGATGAAGATGCCTATGGCATAGAGTCTTACCATATTGTCGAGGAACCTCATCACTAACCCCGCCCAGCTCATGAGCTGACGGACCTTGCCGTTGTAACGCGTCTCTAAGTATTCCATAGGGCTGGTCTTGCCGACCCTGCGCCATCTCTTAGCTAAAAACGCGGCTGCAACCAGACACGATGGCACAAAAACCCAGAACACCGTAATCGACACTAAACCGTGTTCGTAGGCGATTCCGGCGTATGCCACAAAAACGAAGGTGGAAAACAGTCCCATGAAATTGGTTACCGAAGCCATAATCCACGGAATGGCTCCGCCTCCCTTGAAATAAGAGCCTGAGTCTTTTACCAAGTAGCCGAAAACCACGCCTACCAGGGCCATGAGCAGCAGATATACTCCTACTGCCACATAATCGAGCGTCTGCAGATTCATTCCGTCTTGATTTTCAAAGCGTCCATTATCCCCTTTATATATCCGAGACCGAAAAGCGAGCCGTTCATTGAATAGGACGGCCTGTCGTCGGACTCTCCGGCCATCGTAGGCACATGATCCGAACGTATGACCCCGTCAAAACCCTCTTCCGCATACATCCTGAGCATCTGAGCCATATCGTGGGGGCCGTTGTCGTGGAAAGTCTCGTGAAAATCCTCCGCCGTGCCGGCCACATCCCTCAGGTGCACGAAGCAGACTCTCTCCTTCCACTTGCGGAAGAACGCCTGTACGTCACCTCCCATGGTGAAATATGTCCCCTGACAGAAAGTCAGGCAGTGGGAAG
>CABQAB010000256.1 GCA_902461985.1 uncultured Bacteroidales bacterium
CCCCTCGGGAGGAGGGACTTTGTCGGGCTAAATGCCCTCCTTAAGCGGTGTTTCGCAAATGCGAAACTTGAGCATCAATTCTTTTCAACAGATTCTTAATGATAAAAATTCAAACAGCGTCCTACTTTCCGCGGCCTATACGGCACACATGATGCTCGGCAGCGTTCTTCTCCTCTTCGCCGTACATTCTCTGACGCCTCATCGCCTCGTCGAAATCAACTTCCCAGCCGTCAAATTCCGGCCCTTCGACGCAGGCGAAACGCACCTTGCCCCCTACAGTCACGCGACATGCTCCGCACATGCCCGTCCCGTCAACCATCAGAGTATTCAGACTCACCACTACGGGCAGATTCAGTTTCCTGCAGGTCAAGGCCGCAAACTTCATCATTATCATAGGCCCGATGGCGACTGCCTGGTCATAACGGTGGCCGTCCTCCGTGACAAGTTTTTCGAGAAGACCGGTCACCAGTCCGTGGAAGCCCTCGGAACCGTCATCGGTGCATATATACAGATGGTCGCAGACAGCCTCCATTTCCTTGCGGTATATAATGAGGTCCCTGGTTTTCGCCCCTATTATCACGTCTGCCGCGACCCCATGCTGCCTCAGCCATTTCACCTGAGGATATACGGGTGCCGTGCCTACGCCGCCGGCGATGAACACATACCTCCGGTCCTTGAGCTGTCCGGCATCCATCTCCACGAAATCCGAAGGGTTGCCAAGAGGCCCGACCACATCAGCGAAAGAATCGCCCTCGCAGTACGAGCATATTTCATTGGTGGAAGCCCCGATTTTCTGAGTCACGATGGTCACAGTACCGGCTTTGACATCGAAATCACTGATAGTCAGCGGTATTCTCTCTCCCTGTTCGTCCGCACGGACAATCAGGAACTGGCCCGGCTTAGCGGACGCCGCAAGACGGGGAGCCCTGACAACCATCCGGCAGATAGTCGGGGTCATCATTTCTTTTTTGACAATTTCAAACATATTCGACAACAATTATCTGACTATGCCATATGTGCCGGACGAAGCAGGTCGAGCACCACCTTGACAGGATTGAAAGTCTCGACCGGAACTTCCACAAAAAGAGTATTCCACCTGCTCATGGAGCCGTTCCAGAGCCCCGGAAGTTCCAGAGCCTTGAGTTCCCGTCCCTTATAGCTCTTGGAGCTTATGAAGCCGGCATCCTCGTCCACATACTTCAGGAGGTCGAATTTCCTGCCCTTATAGTCGTGGAGGCAGCATACGAGATCCACCGGATTGAAATGGGTAGCCTTTGACAGACATTCGACGGCATGCGCATCTGAAGGATTGATCTGCACGCCTTCGAGAATCTGGAGCGAAGTCGAACCGTCCTTCTCCCTGATTATGAAAGGGCCGCCGCCCGGTTCGCCGAGATTCTTCACCATGCCGCATACGCGGATCGGACGGTCGAGCACTTCACGCAGCTTCGCGACCCTGCCGACAGTGGTAGCGGCAGGCGGAAGCTTGATACAGAGTTCTTTCGCGAGAAAGTCCTCGATGTCATCGCACAGCGTCCTGCATTCTTCCGAATTGTAGGCTTCGAGATCCATGGCCCCTGAATTGTCATAGCCCGGAATGCCTATACCGGCGATTCCGGCATTTGACGGAATGGTTTCATCAAGCAGACGGAGATAGCCGAAGATATTGTCCCTCAGTTCGAGAGCCTTGCCCATAAGGGCTTTCTTGTATTTTGCCGTGACCGGCAGAAGCCTCTCGACCGCCACGTTGTCAATATTCTTGATTGAAACGAGCTCCTCCTTGAGGTTGTTGAGATTATGGATAAGCGCCCCGTGACCTGCAGGACGGAAAAGGAGTTTGCCTTCATCAGTCCGGAAAGGCTCGTTGTCAGGAGTTACAGCCACAGTGTCGGTGGCCTTGTCCTGATAAGTGAATTCCACTGAATATTTCACCCCGTAGCGACATTCATAGGCAGCCTTCACTTCCTCCAGAGCCTGTTCGAAAAGATCCCTGTGCTCCGGGGAAACGGTTACGACCAAGTTTGCGCTGCCGTCCGTATTCCTCATATAGTCCTGAGCCTCGACAAGATGCTCCGCAAATGCAGTCCTCAGCTCTCCCGAAGGATAGCGGTGAAATCTCAACACACCTTTCGGCTTCGCACCGTAGCCGAGTCCTTCGTCAGTAAGCACCTTCGAGAGAATTTCCCTGCGGCTTGCGGCGGTGTCCTCCGGATGCCCGAACAGACTTTCGTCATAAAAAGCGAATTTCTCTATGGCGGCGGCAAATCTGGCCGCCGGGGAATCTGCAGGGATATCTTCGCCTGCATTCAGTCTGTCGAGTCCTGCGAACAGGTCCTTGAACATACGCGAAGCAGCGCCTGAAGCAGGAACGAATTTGCATTTGCCTTTTACTTCAGCTGCATCCACATAGGCCGAAGCCTCTTCAAGCTGTTCTTCGTCAAGCACATGGATGCCATGTCCCGGCACTGCCGGACCTTCAATGTCCATCCATGGAAAACCGTTTTTGAACCGTTCAACCTGTCTCCCGACTGCCTCCGCCGTAGTTCCGCGGGCGGCAATCTGTTTCAAATCTGTATTGGTCAGCATAGTATAGTGAAATTAATTAAGAAGCTGTTTATTTTTCTGTAAAGTTAACAACACACAAAAGTAAGGATTTTTGTAATTATATCCTAACTTTGCGGAGTCAAGAATGTCTTATAATAAACATGCCGGAAAAAATATTCGTATCAGTCATACTTCCTCTCAGACTCGACTGGGATCCTCTGTATTCCGCACCCCCGGAATACGCCGGGGCATTGCGTCCCGGATCGAGAGTATGGGTAAGGTTCGCGGGGAAAAAATATTTGGGAACTGTAAGCGGAACTGGCATTGATCCGGCTTCAGCCGCTGCCCCGAAAGAGGGCAGAACATTCAAAATCAACGACATAGAAGAAATATCCAATTTGGCCGCCATAAGCCCGGAAGAAATAGGATTATGGAGGGAGATAGCCGCCTACTATATGTGTACCGTAGGGGAAGTGTACAAGGCTGCATATCCGGGACAAAGGGTGGCAGGAGAGGAAAAGACAGCTGCAAGGCAGGAAAGGGAAGAGGAAAGGGAGAGGAAGGCTGAGGAAAAGAGGAATGAGGCCACGGCTAAAAGGCTGAAAGCCATAAGAGAAAGAATAGCACTCAGGGAAACACGTCTGGAGGGCAATATACGGAATACGACCAGAAGCAGGCTCGAAACGGAAATCGCAGAATTGAGGGAGAGGGAGCGGAGACTGGAAAACGAAACGAAAAGTACATACGTTGCCGCGGCAGGTCCAGACGGGGACATATCAGTCACTGACGGGACCTTGCCGGACATTGACACGGCTGCCCGTACGGACACCTCGCCAATCGTGG
>CABQAB010000257.1 GCA_902461985.1 uncultured Bacteroidales bacterium
AAATCCCCAGCCCCAGTCCACGCCGAGCAGACCGATCATAGGCAGGAACACCCTCACGCCCACACCTGCAGACCTCTTGATCTGGAAAGGATTGAAGTTCCTGATGTCAGACCAGCAGTTTCCTCCTTCGAGGAACACCAGAGCATAGATTGTCGACTGCGGCTGGAGCACGACAGGATAACGCAACTCGACAGTGAACTTGTCATATACATTGCCCGCGTAATAGTTGCCTGAAGTGTTGTACTGCGAGGTGCTTGTAGGGGTAAGGGAGTAGTTTTCGTAACCTCTGAGAGATATGATGTCCGAACCGTAGGTGTCGTAACCCGACATACCGTCACCGCCGACGCGGAAACCTTCAAAAGGCGAATAACCCCATTTGCGGTTGTAGTAGCCGAGATAGCCGAACTGCACACGGGTCATCAGGACGAGGTCGCCGACGAGCTTGGTGTAAATCGAGCCTTTGAACTGCCATTTGTGGTACTCAATCCATTTGTAGCGGTCGGTAGCCGTCTGGAGGTTATAGTCAATGTCGCGCGGGTTCTTGATTTTAGGTTTGCCGTCAGCATCAAGGTCTCCGTAGTCCTTGCGCCTGAGCAGGGAATATGGAGGAGTGAGCTGAAGCGAAATGGAGAAATCCGAACCCTGACGTGGATATATCTGCTGGTCTGTAGAGTTTCTGGAAAGGCTGATGTTATAACTCAGGTTATGGGATATACCCGTGTTGAAGAGGAAGTTATACTGCCAGTCCTGAAGTTTGTATGTCTGCCAGCTGAGCTGGTTGTAGAGCACGAAGTAGTTGTCAGGCCATTTCAGACGCGAACCTATTCCCGCAGCGAAACCGTAGACCTCCATGTACTGGTCGTTGTTCAGGATGTTGAACGCGAGGTAGGAGTTGGTCTGACGAGTATAATAGAGCGAAAGGCTCAGCGAGGTCGGCTTCTTGCCGAAGAGCCACGGCTCGAGGAAACTTGCTGAAAGCGAAGTGTAGTAGGTTCCGTTGGTCTGGAATCTGAACGCAAGGTTCTGCGCATCTCCGAGCGGCACAGGCCTCCATGCGGTCTTGTCGAAGAACCTTCTGGTCGAGAAATTGTTGAAGCTAACGCCGACAGTGGCCACGAAGGTGTTGCCTCCCCATCCTCCGGAAAGTTCCAGCTGGCTGGACGGCTTCTCCGTAACGTTGTAGGTGATGTCCACGGTGTTGTCCATCGGGTTCGGGATAATCGAATAGCCTTTGTTCGGGTCGGTTATGGCCTCCGGATCGAACTGCCCCATCGAAGCGATTTCACGTATGGAGCGTTCAAAGTCAGACTGGGCGAAAAGATAGCCCGGACGGGTAAACACCTGACGTCTGACAACCCTCTCGTTCGTAAGGTCGTTACCGTTGATTATAATGTTGTTGAGCGTAGCCTGCTTGCCTTCCACAACCCTGATTTCCACATCCACGGAGTCTCCCGCCACTGCAAGTTCGACAGGCTGGAGATTGAAGAAAAGGTAGCCGTTGTCCCTGTAAAGTTTGGACACGTCGTACTCATTCTGCTTTCCGCCTCCGAAAAGACGTTTCTGCATGGTGACCACGTCATAGACATCACCTTTCTTGATCTGGAGAATCTCATTGAGGGTTTCGGCAGAATATACGGCATTGCCGGTCCAGCTTATATTTCGGAAATAATATCTCTTTCCCTCATCTATTTTGAGATCCACCTCTATTTTGCCCGGCTCCACGTAATAGACAGTATCGCTCAGGATTCTCGCATCACGGTAACCTGCCTCGTTGAACGCCTGTATAAGGCTCTTCTTGTCGTTTTCGTATTCCTTTGCGTTGAATTTCTTGGATTTGAACAGGTTCTGGAAACGCCTGTCCCTGGTCTTGTCCATACTCTTTACGAGTTTGAACTCCTTGACGTTGTAGACTCCGCCGAAATCCACTTTCTTGATTCTGACGCGCTCTTTTTTGTTTATGCCGAAATTGACGCGGATCGCTCCCTTTACGACGGTGTCTCTTTTGGTCGTGATATTGACCTCTGCGTTGTTGTATCCCTTCTCTTCGTAGAAACGCTTGATGATGTCGGTGGAAGTCTTGGCCACGTACTCCGTAAAGACTCCGCCCTGTTTGAGATTCAGCCTTTCCTTGAGATCCTTCTGGTCACCGCTCTTGATGCCGCTGAAAGTCCATGCAGACACCCTCGGGCGCTCTGTGACGCGGATTTTGAAATATGCGGTGTCGCGTCTGGCACTGAGTGAATCAATGGTGACGGAAACATCCTCGAAATAACGCCTGCTCCATATCTTGTCTATCACCTGGGAGAAGAATTCACTCGGCACTGTCACGTCCATGCCCCTGCGCAATCCGCTGACCTGGATTATCTGGTTGGAACTGACATAATTGTTGTTCTCAACGGTCACCCCGCCCACCACATAGGTACGCGGATTGTTGTAATCCACCACTATATCTGACTGTGCAGATGCCCTGAAGGCTGACAGTACCAACAAGAACATAACACAGGAGAAAACTCTCAATCGTATCGTCATCTGTCACTAAAAATCTGTATTCATTAATCAAAGCCCGCCGGTTTACACCATGGCATCGGGCATAGCAACTCGCAAATATAGTGAAAGGCGAGAGTAGAAACAAATTTATTTGTTTTTACCGAACCTTTCGTTTAAGCCGAGCCAATGGAACTCGCTCCAATTGGCGAGGCGGGAGAAAGTGGCGACCGAAGGTCGAACTACATCCTATATAGGCCCATAAAGTGAGACCAACATAATTATTTTACTTTGCCATAGCGGCGGTCACGTGATGCATATTCAGACAGGGCTTTCCTGAATTCGGGCTTCCGGAAATCAGGCCAGAGAGTCTCGGTGAAAAGGAACTCGGAATATGCCGCCTGCCAGAGAAGATAGTTGCTCAGACGGGTCTCTCCGGAAGTACGTATTATAAGGTCAGGGTCAGGTATTCCGGCTGTCACGAGATAGCTGTCGAAAAGAGACATGTCCCCGTTCAAGATGGCAGCAGCCTTTTCGGGGGAGCCCAGGGCATCGGCAACCATCTGCTTCGCAGCCCGGAATATATCCCACTTCCCGGAATAGCTCAGGAACAGAATCAGAGTAAGACGCACGTTCTCCGCCGTGAGCCGCATACAATTGTCAATTTCATCATTCAAAGCCGGCTCCAGCCTGTCCCTGTTGCCGAGGACCACAAACTTCACCCCGTTTTTCATGAAAGTCGGAAGTTCATTGGCCATACACTTGGCCATCAATGACATAAGCCCTCCGACCTCATCCTGCGGACGGTTCCAGTTCTCTTCAGAAAACGCGTATAGCGAAAGGTACTTCACCCCCTCTTCAACGCACGCCTCCGTACAGGCCCG
>CABQAB010000258.1 GCA_902461985.1 uncultured Bacteroidales bacterium
TCCGGGTCTCCTATCATGCTGTAGTCGCTGACGATAAGAAGGCTCAGAGGGGCATCCTTTGCGAATTTCTGCGGGCCTGCGACGGCATCGCGCCAGTCTCCCTCCCTGACGGCGACGAGTTCATGCCTCTTGCAGTCATAAAGATATGCGCATGAATCTGTAATGACATACAACGAGCAATCCTGTCTGTTCAGGGCGGAACCGGCTGTCTTGCGCCCGTCCTCCCGGTTCACTCCGCACGCCGCCCACACAAGATCCGCAAGGTCCTGCATCTTTATTTTCCCGGGGGAGAATTCCCGTAAGGTTTTTCTGTTTTTCAAGGCTTCCATAACGTTGCCTTGGCGGCTGAAATCCGGTGCCGGCAGGCTGATTCTGTTTTCCATGGCGTTCATTTAGACATTCCCGGCAAATTTACTCAGAATCCCGGAAATCCGAAAGCGCGGGCGATATTTATGTGCCTTTGAAAAACAGGAACGGCGGCAGCAAGTCCCGCTGTTGAAAACAAATCTGCTGGAATAATTTTTGCTCTTGGCCGCCGGGATGAAGCACCTGACAGTCTGACGGTGAATATTCCTGTACCGTAAATTAATTGCTATAGTATATTATGGAACTGATTGAAGCAGTCGAAGCACGCCATTCCGTGCGCCGTTATCTTGACAAACCGATAGAGCAAAGCATCATTGACAGCTTGAATGAGCAGATTGAAACATTCAACCGTGAGGCCGGACTTCAGTTCCAGTTGGTCACCGGGGAGCCGAAAGCATTTGCCGGAGGTTTCATGTCTTATGGCAAATTCGAGGGAGTGAGCAACTATGTCGCTCTCATTGCCCCGAAGGAGGCGAAAGAGAAGGTCGGGTACTACGGTGAGAAGATAGTGCTTCTGGCGCAGACTCTGGGACTCAACAGCTGCTGGGTCGGTCTGACATATAAGAAAATGCCGGACGCCTACAGAATCCGGGAAGGGGAGAAACTGCATTGCGTCGTAGCCCTCGGATATGGCCAGACCTCAGGTGTGCCTCATCCGCTGAAAGACATCTCGCACTATGTCGGGAATTATTCCGAGTCGATGCCGCAGTGGTTCAAGGACGGAGTGCACGCGGCCATGCTCTGTCCCACAGCTCTCAATCAGCAGAAATTCAAATTCTTCCTCGAAGGTGAAAACACAGTGAAGGCGACCGCCTCGTTCTCCATGGCCGGGTACACGATGATAGACCTCGGCATAGCCAAATGCCATTTCGAGATTGGGGCAGGAAAAGACAGCTTCTCGTGGAGCGAATAACTGTGAAACGGGACTTCAGATTACGCAAATTGACGTTAATATGGAAAAATTCGACGTATTCGACTGTTCAAACGTGTTTATCGGCTGTTATTTCACGACAGACAGGAAATGCTTCCACAGCAACGATGAGCATACTCTGATTTATTTGTACTCAGGCGGGCTTGAAATCACTGACCAGGGGCAGACGACCTTCCTGCATCCGGGTGACTGTGCGTTCATGCGCCGGGACAACAGCCTCCTGATGCAGAAACATGTGGAGGAGGGCAAGCCCTACCGTTCGATAATGCTGAAGTTCTCCCATGCCTTTCTGAAGGAGTTTTATCATTCCATGAATCAGGAAGACAAGGTGAGGGATGCAAAAAGGGACAAATCGAGCCTGTATCTGCTGCCGTCGAACCGTCCGGACATTAAAAGTCTCTTCGATTCGATACTACCCTATTTCGATGCAGGGGTTACGCCTCCGGAAGAAATACTGAAACTGAAGATGACCGAGGGCCTGTATGCAATACTGAATACTGACGTGAATCTCTATGCTTCATTGTTCGATTTCGTGGACCCGTGGAAAATCGACATCATGGATTTCATGGAAAAGAACTATATGAAAGAACTCTCAATGCAGGAAATCGCGCATTACACCGGCAGGAGCCTGTCCACCTTCAAAAGGGATTTCAAGCAATATAGTGAACTGACACCTCAGAAGTGGCTGATACACAGACGCCTTGTGGCGGCGAGAGAGAAGATGTCTAATGGCGGAAGGAAGGTGTCGGACGTATGCTATGACGTGGGATTCAAGAACCTTTCACACTTTTCGAGAGCCTACAAAGAGACTTTCGGGGTGTCTCCGACAATGGTGGAACAGTTCGGCGTATAAACGGATAATGGACTTCCGGGCAAAATAATTTGAGCCTCGCAGCACAATGTATGCGGGGCTTTTGTCATATCTTTGCAACCGTAACAGATAATGATATGAGAACTAAAATCCTTGCCCTTGCAATGTTGTCGGGCATGACAATGACAGCATGTATAAATAACAACGATATGGATAAACTTCAACTTACTACGGAGTGGGACAAGACTTTCCCGAAGAGCGACAAAGTCGAACACGGCAAAATCACTTTCCATAACCGTTACGGCATCACCTTGGCTGCCGACATCTACAGACCTCTCAATGCCGAAGGCAGACTTCCGGCAATCGCGGTAAGCGGTCCTTACGGTGCAGTCAAAGAGCAGGTTTCAGGCCGCTATGCGCAGACACTTGCAGAGCGCGGCTTTCTGACCATCGCCTTCGACCCGTCATATTACGGAGAGAGCGGCGGAGAACCGCGTTACCTTACTTCCCCGGAAATCAGCACGGAGGATTTCAGCGCGGCGGTGGACTACCTGATCAGCCGCGAGGATGTGGACGGTGAGAAAATCGGAATCCTCGGTATCTGCGGCTGGGGAGGATTCGCCCTGAATGCCGCCGCGATTGACACCCGCATCAAGGCGACAGTAGCTTCTACCATGTACGACATGAGCCGCGTCACCGCCAACGGCTATTTCGATGCGGACAACAATGCCGATGCGCGTCACACCTTAAGGCAGGCTTTGAACCTTCAGCGCACAAAAGACTATCAATCCGGTATTTACGAACGCGATGGAGGAGTCGTGGAGACCGTGACCGAGGATATGCCTCTGTTCGTAAGGCAATACCATGACTACTACAAGACATCCAGAGGATATCACCACCGTTCGCCGAACTCCAACGGCGGCAAACTCATCACTTCGCAACTCGCGTTCATGAATATGCCTCTGCTCAGTTACATAGAGGAAATACGCAGCGCAGTTCTCCTCGTGCACGGCGAAACCGCCCACTCGCGTTATTTCAGCGAGGACTCCTTCAAACGCCTGAAAGGTGACAACAAGCAGCTGTTGATTGTCGAGGGTGCGAACCACACCGACCTATATGACAACCTTGAAAAGATACCTTTCGATGCTATTGCAGACTTCTATACGCAACACCTTTTATAGCCGAAGAACACGACAAATTGAAATTATTGGTGTCCGCTAAAACTTTCTGACAACATAAAAAATTAGGCTGGAACCCCG
>CABQAB010000259.1 GCA_902461985.1 uncultured Bacteroidales bacterium
GAAAGAACGGAAGCTGGACGGACTGCGCGAAGTTTTGCACAGGGAATCCGCCGGATTGGACCTCTATCTTGCGTCTGCAGGCAAAGGGGAAGCGGCCGAAGGCTATATCAACATAGTCACAGGTTTCGCCCCGTCCGACATGGACACCGAACTCGCACCGAAGTTGGATGCACGCGATGTGCTCTGGCTCCAGGCTCCTGCGACTCCTGAAGACAATCCACCGATAAAACTGAAGAACAACTGGTTCTCGCGCAATTTCGAAGTGCTTACGGGGATGTACGGAATGCCGGCCTACGGCGAATTTGACCCGACCCCTATCCTGGCTCCGTTCTTCCTGCTGTTCTTTGCCATGTGCATGGGAGATGCAGGCTATGGTATTCTGCTGATTATCATCGGGCAGGTACTGAAATACAAGATGAGCGGCAGCGGACTCGGAAAGATGCACCGCCTGGTGACGTTCCTCGGCATCGGCACGCTCGTCATAGGCCTGTTCCTCGGCACTTTCTTCGGAATCAGCATCCTGGAGGCATCCTGGACACCTGACTGGCTCAAGGCGGTCTGCATTGACGGATGGTTCCCGGACGGAAAGATTGCAGGATTCCCTGCACAAATGGTTTTAGCGGTGGCAATAGGTGTGTTCCACATCTGCCTCGCCATGATTGTAAAGACAATAGGCTATACTAAACGCTTCGGTTTCAGGAACACCGTCGGGACATGGGGATGGACCACTCTTATCGTGGGCGGAATCATACTCGCCGCACTCGGAGGAATGGAAGTACTTGGAGGCGAAGTCCTCAAATGGGCAGTCATAGCATTGGCTGTTGTCAGCGGTCTTGCAATCTATGTGTTCAACACTCCTGGACGCAATCCGCTCAAAAACATCGGCTCAGGCCTCTGGGACACCTACAACATGGTAACCGGACTGCTCGGTGACGTGCTGAGTTACATACGTCTCTACGCCCTCGGGCTTGCAGGAGGTATGTTGGGAAATGCATTCAACATTATGGGAACCATGATTTTAGACATTCCGATTCCTGGTGTGAACTGGGTATTCTGCATCGTCATTCTCATATTCGGACACACTCTCAACCTCGCAATGTCCTGTCTCGGAGCGTTCGTGCACCCTCTCCGTCTCACATTCGTGGAGTATTTCAAAAATTCCGGATATGAAGGGACAGGAGTGGAGTACAAACCTCTGACAAAAGAGTCAAACGAATAAACCTGTCCTGACGGACAATTATAAAGATTATAAACAAACTAAAAAACAAATAATTATGAACGAAATTCTCGGTTATCTCGGACTCGGGCTTATGCTTGGACTTGCCGGCATCGGGTCCGCTTACGGAACAACAATCGCTGCAAACGCAGCTGAGGGAGCTCTCAAGAAGAATCCTGAAAAGTCATCAAGCTACATGATTCTTTCAGCTCTTCCTGCCACCCAGGGTCTCTACGGATTCGTAGGATTCCTTCTCTGGCTCGTCGTTTTCAAGCCTGACTTCGCCGCTCAGGGACCGCTCCTCTTCGGAGTCGGAACTGCTGTGGGTCTCGTATGCCTTTTCTCAGGCATCCGTCAGGGCCAGGTCTGCGCCAACGGTATTGTAGGCATTTCACAGGGTCACAACGTACAGACCAACACCTTGATCTACGCCGCCCTTCCTGAGTTCTACGCCATCCTCGCGCTCGTCGCAGCCATCATGGCAGTGCTCTAATCGAGATTCCCGGTCAGCCGGGAATGACGGATCACCAGCCTCTGTACCATTATAAAGCGGTACTGAGGCTGGTGTTATATTTTTCCGAATATAAGATATAAAACATTTGGGTATTAAATTTAATTCCCTATATTTGCGAAAAATATAGAGAATCTATGCCTGAAATATTCAGATTTTGCGGTTTTTCATTTTTCTTTTACAGCAGAGAGCACGAGCCGATACATATTCACGTAGAAGGGAAGGAAGGTTACGCAATATACGACCTAAATGGTGATTCATTCGCATTGAGGGAACAACGAGGATTAAAGGCAAATGACAGGAAAAAGATTGAAACAGCAATTGCAGAGAATACTGATATAATTATCAAAAGGTGGAAGGAGCACTTCGATAAACAATGAAACAGTTAAAAAATGTCACTTTCGACAAAAAATTCATCTACGCAGAGGATGAAAAAGGAAACAGGCTCAAACAATCCATTCTTTGGTATCCGGCATTGATGAACGCATCTGATGAGCAACGCAATACCTACACCATTGGATTGACAGGCTTCCATTGGAGAAATCTGGATGAAGACGTTTCTTTCGAAAGCTTTGAGTATGACGATGCCATTCCCTCCAAGCTGCAGGAATTCTTCCTGACACACAAGGAAATCAACATAGCAGAATTTGCAAAAAAGACAGGCATCAATGCCACTCTTTTGAGAAATTACATAAACGGCTTCAAAAAACCGTCCCCGGCAAGAGAGAGAGAAATCTTTGCCGCAATACACAAGCTTGGACTCGAGTATTGCTCTCTTGCAACAGTGGACGGTTATGAGTTGCCGAAATCATCAGGCACCAAATACCTGTCAGACCCTGAAATCCGATAGAGGTCCAATCAAGCGTTTTTTACGAGTCGCTGATACTTATTGTAAAGTGGTACGGAACCGATGGTTATGCGAGAGTCTCAGATCAGTCACCAAAAGTCTCTACGACATTGGATGTATTATGAAAAAACTTCTTAAGAAAAGGTGCGTTTTCCTATAAAATATCGCATGGAAAAGGTGCGTTTTCTTACAGATTGCACCCGTATTTGTACCAGTCACTGAGCTGTACCTCGTCGAGGCGGAGGAGGTCGTATTCCTTTATCAGGGCGGAGTCTTCGAAAAGACAGACTAAAGGGATGGAACCGTTGGTTATGGGAATGAACGTTTCCGGCTCTAAAAGGATGTAGGGCAGTTCCAGTCCGGCTCCTTCATTCTCGAAAAGCTCGTGTATCCTGTCTTCCGAGCCGTCGCCCATATTCATGAAGATACAGAAAAAGTCGTCAGTCGAAAGGCCGTTGCGACGGATGATTCCGGAAATCTTGCCTATGCAGTGACGGCAGTGTTCGCAGTATGGAGAATAGAAACAGATTATTTTGCGGCCCGGCAGAGAGACATCTGCATCCTCGAAAGCAGCAGTATTCAAATCGGAACTTGAGCCGCGGAAGATACGGAAATATGCGTCAGGCGGATTTATGATGCATATTGCAATGAGCAGGACGAGACCTGTTGCTGACGCAGTCCAGAGTCTGGCTCTTTTTGGAAAGGGAATCTGCCATCCTCCGCCGCAGAGTGCGACAGGCAGAAGCAGAAGCATACAGGCGGCATT
>CABQAB010000260.1 GCA_902461985.1 uncultured Bacteroidales bacterium
AGCAAAGAAAGCTTGTGGATTTTGGCCCGACGGAAATCTTCGTCGGCAATGAAATACTTTGCGAATTGCACAGGAGTAAGCACAGCGGCAAGTTTTTCGTCACCGTCCCTGCCGACAGCGTCCAATTTGGCGGAAGCCTCCCTGTATGCCGTCAGAGCCTCGGTAATGGCTGACTCGTCTCCGCCTTCGACGGCCTTGCGCAATGCCTTGTAAGTCTTGTGTCTGGCAGCGAAGCACTCCTGTTTTTCCGTTTCAATTTCGTTGAAGACAGTCAGGAATTTCTGCATCTCCTCAGGCGTAAGGTTCAGGGAAGACGCGATGTAGGCGGATTTTTCAGCCCTCGCCTTCTGCATGAACTCCGGGTCTTTTTCTCTGCGTTCAGCCTTTTGTGCGAATGTGGAAACTGAAGACAACGCCAAAACCGACAATACAATGTAATTCAAACTTCTTTTCATGATTTTTCCTTTTTAATATTCATCCAGTTCAATGTCCTCCACCTCGGCACCGGAATATATGAGATAGGCTATTATCTCCTCGTCACTCATCTGGAACGTGGAACTGTCCGCAGTTAAATCCGGAATGGAACCGCCTTTCAGCGCACTCCATGTCCATATTCCCGCTGTCAGAAGTACGGCTGCAGCCGCAATGGAGACGTAAGGAACGAAATTCACGGACCTGCGTTTCTTCACGAACGAAGCCCTCGCCGCCATTTCCCCGAAATAGCCCTCAGGGACAATGAACGGATTGTCCTTCATCCTGTCCTTGTTTTCTAAAATGTCGTTTTTCATATTCCTATGCCGTTAAGTTGAGTTTCTTCATTTCTTCTTTGATTTTCGTGCTTGAGAAGTGGTAGGAGGCTTTCAATGCGCCCTCTGACGTGCCGAGAATACTTGACATCGTCCTGTAGTCCATTTCATCGAAATACCTCATCTCGAATACTAACCTCTGCTTCGGCGGCAGTTTCGCAATGGCCTTATACAAAGCCGCCTGTACATTGTCCCCGTTAAAGGATTCTTCCGCGAACACGCCTTTCGCCACAACCTCCAAGTCCTCTCCGGAGCGGAATACGGACATAAGCCTGCGTTTTTTCAGGAAATTCAGGGAAGTATTCACTACAATCCTGTAAATCCAAGTGAAAATCCCGGACTGTCCCCTGAATTGCGGCAGCTTTTTCCAGATTTTCATCCAGCACTCCTGCAGTACATCGTCCGTGTCCTCGTGTGAAAGCACATATCGCCTGATCTGCCAGTACATCCTTTCCCCATACACGGCCACGATTCTGTCAAAAGCCTCGCTGTACTTCCGGGCGGAAACCATTTCCATAATATGTGATTCTGAATGTACCATGTTTCTCGTGCTAATCGCCTCTTTCAAAACCGAAAACCGCATCTTAGACAATCCCCATGCCCGGAAGTTTAATATAATCACCCTTGTTCCGAATTCACCCTTGCCCTAAAACAGTTTCCAACTGAATAACCTATGTTTCAGAATCGCCGATTTCTGATTATCTTTGCAGTTTCCACACAAAGTTCAGGAACAGAAAAGGAAAAACGATGAAATATACGAGAAATTTCTGCATAATAGCTCATATCGACCATGGGAAAAGCACCCTGGCAGACAGAATGCTTGAAATTACCAACACCCTGAACACCAGGGATATGGAAAACCAGGTGCTGGATTCTATGGATCTCGAAAAGGAAAAAGGCATCACCATCAAAAGCCATCCAGTTCAGATGCAGTATAAATATGGCGGGGACGAGTACACTCTCAATCTGATTGACACTCCGGGACATGTGGATTTCTCATACGAAGTTTCACGTGCCATTGCTTCCTGTGAAGGGGCATTGCTCGTAGTGGATGCAACCCAGGGCATACAGGCCCAGACCATTTCCAATCTCTATCTTGCTGTGGAACATGGACTTGAAATAATACCTGTGCTGAACAAAATCGACATGGACGCCGCAATGCCGGATGTCGTGACCGACCAGATTGTGGATATGATAGGCTGCAGGCCGGAAGAAGTGCTGCGCGTGTCGGCAAAGACGGGAGAAGGCGTCAAGGATGTGCTGGACGCAATAATCGAAAGAGTGCCAGCACCCGCCGGAGACCCGGATGCGCCGCTTCAGGCATTGATTTTCGATTCCGTGTTCAACTCGTTCAGAGGCATCATCGCCTATTTCAAAGTGGTGAACGGAAGCATCAGAAGCGGTGAAAAAGTCAAGTTTTTCAACACGGGGAAGGAATATGATGCGGACGAAGTGGGTTCGCTGAAAATGAAACTGAGTCCGAAAAATGAAATCCCGTGCGGAAGCGTAGGGTATATAATTTCAGGCATAAAAACAGCCAGCGAAGTCAAGGTGGGCGACACCATTACCTCGGTTGAAAGGCCTTGCAGAGAGGCTATCGCCGGATTTGAGGAAGTCAAGCCTATGCTGTTCGCAGGTATGTATCCGGTCGAGACTGACCAATATGAAGAACTCCGTGCGGACTTGGAGAAATTCCAGCTCAATGACGCTTCGTTCGTTTTCGAGCCGGAATCGTCTTTAGCTTTAGGTTTCGGATTCCGTTGCGGCTTCCTCGGACTCCTCCATCTCGAAATAGTCCAGGAAAGGCTGTTCCGCGAATTCGGTATGGACGTGATTACCACCGTCCCGAACGTGTCCTACAAGGTATACACCACTCAGGGCGAATGTATCGATGTCCACAACCCTTCCGGGCTTCCTGCCCCTACGCTCATAGACCACATCGAAGAGCCGTACATCCGCGCCCAGGTTATTTCCAAGTCAGATTTCTACGGACCGATTATGAAACTCTGTCTCGACAAGAGGGGCACGCTGACCAACCAGCACTATATCACCGCAGACAGGCTGGAACTGACCTACGAGATGCCTTTGTCAGAAATAGTCTTCGACTTCTACGACAAACTGAAGTCCATATCAAAGGGTTACGCTTCTTTCGACTATCATGTAATCGGTTTCAGGGACGCAAAACTCGTCAAGCTTGACATTCTGCTCAACGGTGAGCCTGCGGACGCGCTTTCTTCACTCATCCATGTGGACCATGCCTACGATTTCGGCAGGAAAATATGCGAGAAACTGAAGGACCTCATCCCACGTCAGCAGTTCGATATTGCAATCCAGGCAGCCATAGGTGCTAAAATCATAGCCCGTGAGACCGTGAAGGCAGTGCGCAAGGATGTGACCGCCAAGTGTTACGGAGGAGACATCTCCAGAAAGAGGAAACTCCTCGAAAAACAGAAGCAGGGAAAGAAGAGAATGAGACAGATAGGCACCGTGGAAGTGCCTCAGTCAGCGTTCATGGCGGTGCTTAAATTAG
>CABQAB010000261.1 GCA_902461985.1 uncultured Bacteroidales bacterium
TTGAAGATTTGCGTGCCGTGCTGACATCTTCCACCTTGCGGCTCTGCGTCAGATAATCATCGACTGCGAAATCGTATGCCCTATTTCCGGCACGAAGAACTGGACGGACGTGCGTCAGTTCAACCTTATGTTCTCCACACAGCTCGGCAGCACTTCCGAAGATGCCAATGTCATTTATCTGCGTCCTGAGACAGCCCAGGGCATATTCGTAAACTATCTCAATGTCCAGAAGACCGGCAGGATGAAACTTCCTTTCGGTATCGCCCAGATCGGAAAGGCGTTCAGGAACGAGATTGTGGCCCGTCAGTTCATATTCAGAATGAGGGAGTTCGAGCAGATGGAGATGCAGTTCTTCATCAAGCCGGGTACTGAACTTGACTGGTTCGCGAAATGGAAAAAGCAGCGTCTTGCATGGCACGAGGCTCTCGGAATGGGGGCTGACAACTATCGTTTCCACGACCACGAGAAACTCGCCCACTATGCAAATGCCGCTACCGACATCGAATTCAAGTTCCCGTTCGGTTTCAAGGAACTTGAGGGCATCCACTCACGTACCAATTTCGACCTTGGCAACCACCAGAAGTTCTCAGGCAAGAAGATTCAGTATTTTGACCCTGAAACAGGCGAGAGTTTCACACCGTATGTCATCGAGACTTCAATCGGTGTCGACCGTATGGTTTTAGCGGTGCTTTCTCATTCGTTCCATGAGGAACAGCTGGAAAACGGCGAGACAAGGGTAGTGCTTTCAATCCCTGCTCCGCTTGCTCCTGTGAAGGTTGCCGTGCTGCCTCTCATCAAGAAAGACGGCCTTCCTGAGATTGCGCAGAAGATTATGGATGATCTCAAATTCGACTTCAACTGCCAGTACGACGAAAAAGACTCGATAGGAAAGCGTTACCGCCGTCAGGATGCAATCGGAACTCCTTTCTGCGTGACTGTGGACCATGACACCGTGAACGACGGCTGCGTGACTGTCCGTCACCGTGACAGCATGGAGCAGCAGAGAGTCAGAATCGAAGACTTGCGTTCGATAATCGATGCTGAGGTAAACATCAGAACATTGCTCAAGAAACTTTAGCGACTGATTGAGGCTGACTAAGACTGACTCAAAAGTCATAACATTGTCATCTCGACCGAGCATTGCGAGTGGAGAGATCTTCTTAAAGTATCGGCACTTAATAGATATCTCGACTACGCCCTTCGGGCTCTGCTCGATATGACAGACTTTTGAGCCGGCGATATATTTGAAATTATGGCAAGGGCGGCAATTTACGGTGCCGGGTCGTTGGGTACGATTCTCGGCGCATTCATCACTAAAAACGGAGGTCAGATAGACCTTATAAACCACAACAAGGCTCATGTGGAGGCGTTGAGGCAAAACGGTGCGAAAGTGGTCGGGACCGTGGAATTCACACAGCCTGTCACCGCTTTGACAGACGGGGAAATGAGCGGGAAATACGACATCATTTTCCTTATGACCAAGCAGTTGCACAATAGGGAAGTGGTGGCTTTTCTGAAAGACTATCTCGCTGAAGACGGAGTGATCGTGACTCTCCAGAACGGTCTGCCCGAGCTCGGAATTGCTGAAATAGTCGGAGAGGAAAGAGTGCTTGGCTGCACCGTGGCATGGGGCGCTACCATGCAGGGCCCTGGGGTTTGCGAACTGACGAGTTTTCCGGACAGCCTTTCCTTCGGCTTGGGTGTGGCTTTCGACAAGGTTCCTGCACATCTTGAGGATGTCAAGGTCCTCCTGGAAAAGATGGGTACCGTAGAAGTGGAATCCAATTTCATAGGCACGCGCTGGAGCAAACTCCTGATCAATGCCGCGTTTTCCGGAATGAGCGCAGTCACCGGCTCGACTTTCGGAGAGGCTGCGGGCAACCGCAAGTCAAGGAGAATAGTGCAGCGGATAATCAAGGAATGTATAGATGTGTGCCGCAAGGGCGGTATACGCATAGAGCCAGTCCAGGGCAAGGATATAGTGAAACTTCTTGACTACTCCAATCTTTTCAAAAAGGCTCTGTCGTTTATGATAATCCCGATTGCGATACGCAAGCACGCCCGTCTGAAGGCGAGCATGCTGCAGGACATAGAGCACGGAAAAAAGACCGAGGTCGATTCAATCAACGGTTCGGTCAGCGATTATGGCCGTAAAATCGGTTTCCCTACTCCGGCGAACGACAAAGTGGTGGAAATCATCCACCGCATCGAGTCCGGCGACTTGAAACCGTCATTCGACAATCTTACTCTCTTTTCTTGACGGCGAAGCCGAGGTCGAGTCCGTTGTACTGACCGGTGAGGGCCGAGAGGGTCTTGAGGGAAGCCACATTCGAGGCCGATGAGATCTTGTTGAGAAAATCAAGAAGTTTGTCTGCCTTGAACATTATGTCTGTCTGGGTGCCGTTCACCGAGATAATGGCGTCCATCTTCAACAGGTTCAGGGTCTTTCCGTAGTCCAGATGCAGTTTTTTGCCGTCAGGCGAGAGGGAATACCTGCCTGGGAAGGTCTTGTTCTTGAAAGTTGTGGTGAAGGTGCTGTCTGCATTGAAAGTGTATGAGAAGGAGCCTTCCCTGAGACCGATTTTTTCGGTATAGGTATTGAGTTTCTTCTCGATTTCGGTGGCTGCCACGGCTGCTGCCGCGTTCTTTACCATATTGTCACCTTCAAATTTGACAGCTGTGCCGCTGTAATTCCATGTGCCGCTGATGTCGGTCGGCAGATTTACGCCGGTGACGGACGAAACGACATCTTTGACCACTGATGAGTTCAGAAGGTCTTTAAGTCCCTGGGCCGATGCGCTTACGCTTGCGAGGCAGGCCAGGGCCACTGCAGCTGCGATAAAATTAGTTTTCATATTCATGTCAATATTCATTATAAGATAGATCTTTCGACTCACTTCGTTCGCTCAAGATGACAATTCTGTTGCGTTCAAGATGATCAGCATAGGACTCACTTTGAAAAGGGACAAGAGCCCATTGGGCTATTTGTCTAATCCTTTTCTTTGCTCAAGATGACAGTTTTTTTATTCAAAAGCTTCTTCGTTCTTCCAGCCCTGTGCCTTCAACGGCAGTTCCACTCCGTCGGGAGTGACTATCACGGCCCCCACTTCAGGCTGCGCCAGATGGCCGATAATGTCGTAGGTCTGGAAATCGTGACGGAATTTGTCGTGTTTGCCTATCGGAATGGTGAACAGCAGGCGGTAGTCGTCCCCTCCGTTCAGTGCCGAAGCGAGAGGGTCTACGCCGAGTTCCTTGCTCAAGTCGATGGAATTGCCCATAAAAGGCAGCCTGTCGGCGTAAATCTTCGCGCC
>CABQAB010000262.1 GCA_902461985.1 uncultured Bacteroidales bacterium
CCACTGTGTTCATCATCCAGTCCACCATTCCTCCTACGGAAAACCTTATGGAACTGCTGCTCATGTGCGATGCAGCCCGCAGGGCATCTGCCCATCAGGTGGTTGCGGTGATGCCTTATTTCGGCTGGGCCCGTCAGGACAGGAAAGACCGCCCGCGCGTATCCATAGGGGCGAAACTCGTGGCGAACCTGCTCCATGCTGCCGGATGCGACAGGGTGATGACCTGCGACCTCCATGCGGACCAGATCCAGGGATTCTTCGATTTCCCTGTGGACCATCTCTATGCAAGTTCTGTTTTCGTGGCCTATATCAAATCGCTCGGCATCGAGAACCTTGCCATTGCCGCTCCGGACATGGGCGGTGCGAAAAGGGCTTTGGCATATGCGAAACATCTGCAATGTCCTGTCATCATCTGCCACAAGTCGAGGGAAAAGGCCAACGTGGTAGGTTCTATAACTGCAATCGGCGAAGTTGAAGGGAAGAACGTGATTATCGTGGACGACATGATTGACACGGCAGGCACCCTTACCAAAGCTGCGAACGTGCTCAAGGAAATGGGGGCGAAAAGCGTAAGGGCATGCGCGACCCACCCTGTGTTCTCGGGAAATGCCTACGGGAAAATCGCCGACAGCGCGCTTGAGGAAGTGATTGTGTCCGACACCATCCCGCTCAGGGCGAAGCCGGGGGATGACACCAGCAAAATCACGGTATGCTCCATGACCGAGATTTTCGCAAGCGTGATTGACAAAGTATATAATTATCAGCCTATCAGCACCGGATTTATATATTGACAGGCTCCGGGAGCTATCAGGCACCGGATTTATTCAGAATTAGATTGGCATGCTTAAGATTTTGGTGGCCGCAGTGGTTCTTGTCGGCATATGTTTCATAGGTCTGGGATTCAATATCTTCTTCCGCAAGGACGGCAAATTCCCTGAAACCGAGATTGAGACCAACAAGGAGATGAAGAAATTAGGGATACGCTGCGCGAAAGAGGAGGAGATGCGACTGTGGAGCAAAAAGCACGGCGGAAGGAAGCCCGAATGCAGTGATTTGGGATGCAGCGCATGCTCGGGTTGCGGGGTGAAACCGGAAACAGGGGCAGAGTCATAATCGGAGCGGATGAAAATTGTTCCGGAACATTTCCGCATGAAAAGACATTTGTAACATTAGGGGCCCGGCCTCGCCAACTTTGAGGTGCAAGCCCGATTATATAATTGATTTATCAGGTTTTATGAGTTTAGTAGCAATAGTCGGAAGGCCTAACGTGGGAAAATCCACTCTGTTCAACAGGCTTGTGGGTATGCGTCAGGCGATTGTCGATGAAACAGCCGGAGTCACGAGAGATCGTCATTACGGCAAGACAGAATGGTGCGGGCGGGAATTTTCCATCGTAGACACCGGAGGTTATACATCCAACTCGGATGACGTTTTTGAAGAAGCTATCCGCAGACAGGTGGTCTTGGCTGTCGAAGAGGCAGACTTGGTGCTTTTCATGGTGGAAGGAGCGGCCGGGATTACCGATTATGACGAGGAAATCGCGGATATGCTTCGCAGAAGCGGCAAACCGGTGGTGCTTGCCGTGAACAAGGTGGATTCCGGAGCGAAAATCTACGACACCTTCCAGTTCTACGCCCTCGGACTGGGCGAAGTCTGGAGCATTTCGGCCGCCAACGGCGGCGGCACCGGAGATTTGCTTGACGAGATTGTCAGAAGGCTGCCTGAAGACGACGGCAACTCTCAGGACGAGCATCCGGAACTGCCTCACATCACCATTGTGGGCCGTCCTAATGTGGGCAAGTCCTCTTTGACCAATGCTCTTTTAGGCAGGGAAAGAAATATCGTCACTCCTGTTGCCGGCACGACAAGGGACTCAATCGCCACTCATTACAGCAAATTCGGCCATGAGTTCATGCTTGTAGACACGGCCGGTATGAGGAAACGCGCCAAAGTCCACGAGGACCTGGAGTTCTATTCTGTCATGCGCTCCATCAGGGCTATCGAACATTCCGATGTCTGCATTCTGATGATAGATGCGACAGCCGGCATGGAGGCCCAGGACATGAGCATTTTCAACTTGATTCAGAAGAACAGGAAAGGCTGCGTGCTTGTCGTCAACAAATGGGACTTGGTGGAAAAGGACAGCAAGACCATGAAGGAATATATTACCGCCCTCAAATCACGCATCGCCCCCAATGACGACATCCCTATCATTTTCACTTCGGTTCTGAACAGGCAGAGGATTCTGAACGTTCTGGAAGCCGCCGAAAAGGTCTACGACAACTATTCGAAGAAGATTCCGACTTCCAGGCTGAACGAGGTTATGCTTCCGGAGATCGAGAACTATCCGCCGCCTGCATGGAAGGGCAAATATATCAGAATCAAATTCGCGACACAGCTGCCGACCCGCTTCCCGTCGTTCGCGTTCTTCTGCAACCTTCCGCAGTATGTCCGCGACCCTTACAAGCGTTTCCTCGAAAACCGCCTCCGCGAAAACTTCGACTTCGAAGGCTGCCCCGTACAGATATTCATCAGGCAGAAGTAGACATTGTCTCATAATAAAACTGCCTCTCGGCCGCAAAACCGGGAGGCAGTCATTCTGTTCTGAAACGAAATTACGCTACGCGGCCGCCGTATGAACGGTCCTCGGTGTTCACGCGGATTTTCTCGCCCTGGTTGATGAAGAGAGGAACCATGATGATTGCACCGGTTTCGAGAGTGCACTCCTTGAGAGCTGAAGTGGAAGCGGTGTCACCTTTGACTGCAGGCTCGGTGTAGGTCACCTCAAGTTCGACATAGGTAGGAAGCTCGCAGGTGAGGCATCTTTCATCATCCTCTTCAGCGAGGAACATCATCTCCACATGCTGACCCTCTTTCATGAGGTCTGCGTTTTCAACCTGGTCGGTGTCGAGATGAATCTGCTCGTAAGTCTCCTCGTGCATGAAGTTGTATCCGTCTTCATCCTTGTAAAGGAACTGGTATGGTCTGCGCTCCACATTGATGACATCGATTTTCACTCCTGCCGTGAAGGTGTTTTCGAGAATTCTTCCGTTCTCGAGGTTACGGAGTTTGCATTTTACGAATGCAGGGCCTTTGCCTGGTTTTACGTGCTGGAACCAGACGATAGAACATGGCTTTCCATTATACATCATGTAAAGTCCGTTCTTGAAATCTGCTGTTGTTGCCATAAAATATTAGTGTTTATAAAATTACATTCATCCAAGTTTTCCAACGCACTTTTTTATCTTCACGTTACCCCCACCCCAAATCCCTCCCCTCGGGGGGATGGAC
>CABQAB010000263.1 GCA_902461985.1 uncultured Bacteroidales bacterium
CAATGTGGCGGACCCGGTATGGGACAAAGACGGCAGGCACATCTGGTTCAACTCTCTTGCTGAAGGCGTACAGGGCATATTCAAGGCTGATCTGGACGGACAGATTGAAAGGCTCACGTCCGAAGACTGGCTCTACGACTTCGGCAGCCCCTACCACATCGCTGACGGGACCGTATATGCCCCTTACCAGAGCATGGACTTCCCTACTGAACTTGTGGCCATTTCCGCTGACGGACTCACTCCAGTGACTTCCGAAAACGCTGACATACTCGCACGGCTCGCTCCGCATGAAACCGAAAAACGCTTCATCAGGACAGTAGACGGCAAAGACATGCTCACATGGGTGCTCTATCCGCCGCAATTCGACCCCGACAAAAAATATCCGGCCATAGAAATCTGCCTCGGAGGGCCTCAAGGTACGCTCAGCCAGTCATGGTCGTACCGCTGGAACTACAGGCTGATGGCTGCGCAAGGCTATGTGGTCATTCTCCCGAACCGCCGAGGCACCACCGCCTTCGGCCAGGAATGGTGCGAGCAGATTTCAGGAGACTATTGCGGCCTGAACATACAGGACTACCTCTCCGCTGCAAGGGAACTGAAAAAGGAGAAATACATCGGCAAGATGGCAGCCTGCGGAGCCAGCTACGGAGGCTACTCCGTCTACTACCTCTGCGGAGTACACGGGAACACCTACGATGCCTTCATCGCCCACGCCGGCATTTTCAACCAGGAGCATATGTATATGACCACCGAGGAGCTGTGGTTCCCGAACTGGGACAACGGAGGCGCACCGTGGGACAGCAACCCTACTGCCCGCCGGCACTACGCCAACTCTCCGCACAAACTCATCCACAACTGGCACACCCCTCTCCTCGTCATCCACGGCGGCAGCGATTTCCGTGTCCCTTACGACCAGGGCATGGCAGCCTTCAACTGCGCCCAGATGATGGGAGTCCCGTCCGAAATCATAGTATTCCCGGACGAGAACCACTGGATTCTCAAACCGCAGAACGCCATCTACTGGCACCGCAGCTACTTTGACTGGCTTGACCGCTGGCTGTAACGATGTAGATGAACTTCAAAAGCGAATACTCCTTATTTGATTGTCAAAGATTTCTTTAAGATGATATCCGCAGACGAAGTCCCTATGTAGAATGTGTATTTTCCGGAATTGAGATGCCAGTCGTGAGTGACGTCATCCCAATATGACAAATCGCTGACGTTCAGTTCAAAAACGGCCGTGCCGCTCATTCCCGGCGCAAGTCTGATCTTCGATATGCCCTTCAGTTCTTTAAGCGGACGAAGCACAGTCGGCTTGTCCTCCCCCACATAGAGCTGCACGACCTGGGCGCCTTCACGGTCTCCTGTGTTCCGGACTTCAACATTCACGTATATTTTCCCGCCGTCCGTCCTGACTTCAGGTTTTGACAGCGAAAATGTCGTATAGCTCAGTCCATGGCCGAAAGGATATAGAGGAATCGTTCCTTTGGCATCATACCACCGGTGTCCCACAAGCACCGACTCGTGATATGGTATATCGTAGGTCCTCGGACAGCCGTAAGTGCGTTCTCCCAAGTGTTTATACAAATCTCCGGAACAACTTGCGATGATGCCTGACGGCGACTCACTGTATTCTCTGTCTATTGTCATGGGAAGTTTACCGGACGGATTCACGTCACCGGCAAGAATGTCAGCCACGGCTTTCATTCCAGTTTGTCCCGGATACCAGCAATAGAGTATTGCAGCCGACTTGTCGTTCCAGCCAGTCATCCTCACAGCGGAACCGGATATGACCAGAACTATGGTGTTTGCATTGTGAGATACAGCACGCATCGCACGCCTCTCGTCATTTTCCGGCAGCGCAAACGGACGTTCCACAGCCTCAAGGTCAATCGTCCCGACAGTCACGATTACGGCATCAGCTGCCTCAAGCTGCTCGTCTGTAGGTTCGTCAATGAATGTGATTCCGGAACCGAACTTATCACTGAGAGCTTGACGCAGAGACAGCCAGTCGTATCCCTCGACATCGCCACAGGAAGTCGGATTCCAACCGTCAAGACGCGGATCACCGTCAAGAAAGCGTCCTGTCACGAGAATATTCCCGCCGTCAGCAAGAGGAAGTATGCCGTTGTTGCGTAACAGCACTGTGCCCTCGGCGGCCGTGCGATAGGCGACCTCCACATGTTCCTGATAGTTTTCAAGCAGTTCAGGCTTATACTTTGGCCTGTCATAAAACCCGTAGAATATCCCCGTTGCGATTACCGGGCGAATCATCCTGTCTATCTCTTCTTCCGACACTGCGCCGGCAACGAACAGTTTCTCCATTTCCTCCCTTTCCCTCCGGTCTCCGGGAAAGATTGTGTTTTGTCCGCTGTCTATCACTTTACGGGAATCATTTGTCCCGCCCCAGTCGGACATGACGCTGCCCCTGAAACCCAAATCGCGGCGGAGCAGGGTGTCGATGACATACGTACTCTGGCTCGCCCATTCGCCGTTGACAAGATTGTAGCCTGTCATAATATAGCCTGCCCCTGCATCTATGCCTGCCCGGAACGGTGCCATATACACTTCGTGCAGCGCACGTTCGTCAATCAGGGCGTTTGCCCCCTGACGGTACAGTTCACTTTCGTTGCCCACAAAATGCTTCATGCAGGCAGCCGTACCTGTTGACTGCAGTCCCTTGACATAATTGGAAGCCATGACTGACGACAGGTACGGGTCTTCCCCGAGATATTCGTAGTTACGGCCGTTCTGGGCATTCTTGGCCATATTCACGCCGGGCCCGAGAAGAATTTCAATGCCGCCAGCACGACATTCCTCGCCAATGGCCCTGGCATAGTCATAGGCAAGCGAAGGATTGAATGTCGCTGCAAGGGTCACCGCTGTCGGAAATGCCGTCGAGCTGTCGAGCTGCCTGACCAGTGTCGTGTCAGGAAGATTCCGCCTTATATGCACACCCTGTGTGCCATCCGCTGCATAAAGATATGGAATACCTTTATGAGGGACTCCGTAATAGTAGAATGTGCTGTGGCCGAACATGAATCCCTTTTTCTCATCAAGAGTCAGTTCTGACAATTTTTCATCAGCCATTGTATATGCCCTATCCCATGTCATAGGGCTTATTTTGGCAGCGAATCCGCCTCCCGGTGCCATGTGCAGCTTGCGGGACTTGCCTGCGGATTCCGTCATATGCCTGTAATCGGATGCATGGCGATGAGCGTTAGGCCCGTCCAAATACCATTCAGCCACATAGTCCGTGTCCTCCCGGAGAAACGACAAGT
>CABQAB010000264.1 GCA_902461985.1 uncultured Bacteroidales bacterium
ATGAACAGTCGGTGCGTGATAATTGCAAACTGACGGTCAGACTAAAAGTTCGCCGCGGGCGCGTATGTCCTTTGTGACAATCGGATTGGAGTAGATGTTGAGGAAGTGGCGGCGAAGACCTTCGCGGTCGAGTTCCGGCTCGACAGTGGCGAGCTGCTTCTCCATATAGGCGATGAAGGCCTCCCTCTCCTCCGCTGAATATCTGTCCGCGAATCTCGTCGTCCCGTTCTGGATATCGTATGCGATGTAATTGTTCTTCCACAGTTTATAGCCGTCCACAACCCTCATGTTAACCGCATGCCTAATATACTGGTAACGGTCATTCTTGTCGCACAGGGCGGCGAGCGAAATCTCCTCATGGGTCAGAGGCCGTCCGATATTGAGGTGGATATTGCCTTTCTGCTGGGTCACCCCACGGAGAATACTTGTCAGATCCTCGTCCTTGGCCTTTTCATAATGTCCGTTCAATTCAGTGAGATACATTTCGCGGGCTTTCAGCACGTCACAAGGCTCGTATTCGTAGGAAATGCTCATAGGGATAATGTGCAGTTCCTCGAAATTCTTTCCGAAATCCTTAGGTTCCCCGCTCATGTCCAGCATCTTCAGCAGCCCCTGTTCTGTGGTGTCATAACCGTCTTTCGTGCGGCCCTGCCTCTGTGCAAGCCATACAGAACTCATACCTGTAACGATGCTCCGGCGGATATACTTTGACAGCCTCTGCGACGAAAGATACAATTCACGTGCATGGACTCCACGTATCACCTTGATCATCCTGTTGGAACGGATAAGGTACTCGATGAACTTGTTCTGTATAAGATTGTCCCCGACCGCTATTTCGGTCAGAGGAATATTGTTCTCGGAAAGCACATACTGGGTAATAGCCGGGTCGAGAATAATGTCCCTGTGGTTGGACAATGCAAGGAACCTGTCCTTTGCGTTGATATTGGAAATGCCGTCATAAGAGAAATTATGAGCAGTCCTGTCCAATATCCGGCGTACTATCTTCGCCATCACGAGCAGCTGGAATTCATCCACAGACTTCAGCTGAAGGAAAACCTGCCGGAGATAATCCGGCTCATGTTCCGGAAAAAAATAAAGGGATATCTTGTCAAGCAGCGGATTTTCAGCTATATGCCTGAATGCATCCTGCGCCTCTTCATCTGTCCTGTAAGGTCCGATGGCGTCAATATCATTGAAATCTTCCATAAATAGGTATACTTTTTCGAGTCGCGAATTTAACAAAACATTACACCATTTGCAAATCATGCCTGAACAGCAGCGAACTGTCTCCGTAGCTGAGAAAACGGAAATCATGAGACAGAGCATAATCATATATGGTCTGCCAGTCACCGCCGACAAAAGCGGAAATCAACAGCAGCAAAGTGCTCTGGGGCTGATGGAAATTGGTCACGAGGCGGTCTACGACACGGAATCTGAAACCAGGCACAATGATAATCCTCGTCCCTGAAGTCAGGCGGTCCAGGCACTTGCTGTCCATATATGCCAAGAGTGCGTCCATGGACTGCCCGAAACTGATGCCTTTGTCGTCATCGTAAGCTTCCCATTGCGACACTTCTCCCGGCTCCCCGTCCGTGATACAATGCAAACCAAGGTAGTATAGGGATTCGAGAGTACGGACAGAGGTAGTTCCGACAGCAGTCACGAGGCACTTCCTGTCGCGAAGCCTTTCTATCAGTTCCCGCCTTACGGAAAACGGCTCCCTATGCATGGTGTGGCGGGAAACCAGGCTGTCTTTGACCGGCAGGAAAGTCCCGGCGCCGACATGGAGACAAACCTCCTCCATATCAACGTTTTTCTCCTTTATCTCATTCAGAACCCTTTCGGTGAAATGCAGGCCGGCAGTAGGAGCGGCGACAGAACCTCTGTAACGGGCATAAAGCGTTTGATAACGCTCCGAATCTATGCGTTCTGTTTCCCTGTTAAGATATGGGGGAATAGGCACTCTGCCGCAGATTTCAAGCACCGAAGAGAAAGGGATGCCGCCTTTCCAGTTGAATTCGACAACGGCCGTAGCCCCGTCCCGTGCAATGAGATCCGCAGTGAGTGACAACGATTCAAGCTGCCGGTCATCAATTGTATTGGCCAGTGTCAGACGGCCGCCTTTCCATTTCTTTGCATTACCGATAATACACTTCCAGCGGCAAGTTTCAGATACAGAGAACATAAGGTTATATTCCACCGGCAAAACTGGCTCAAGGCAGAATATTTCTATCACAGCACCTGTATCCTTATGGAAAAAGAGTCTTGCTGGCACAACCTTGGTGTCGTTGAATACGAAAATGCTCTCATTTTCTACATATGAAGGCAAATCAGTGAATACTTTCTCCTCAATCTTGCCTTCGCGGTAGACAAGTAATTTTGATGCATCCCTCTCACGTAACGGATATTTTGCAATTCTCTCGTCTGGAAGGGGATAATCGTAATCTTCAATATGAATTTCAGGTATCATGGTTCAGTTTTCAAAAAGCAGGCAAATTTAGCAAAGTGTTTTCAATTATTCATGTAGAGCCGGTATTTTACATGGCCATTCTTCTGTTTTCGACCTTCCTGCTGTTTGTTTACATCTGTAATGTCTCAAAGTGTGAACATCACTTTAACATTTGTAACCTTTAGTAACCATATCACCTCATGATTTTCAACTTTTTCATCCCGCTTGATTTTGTAGCATAAGATAAACTTATATTCATTTTATAAATTATATAAAGCATTGAAACTCATAGGAATTATATCATATACTTTATGTTTTTCTATATATGCTGTCTGTAAATATTACAGCCGTATCGTCAAATTGTTCGTATATATGGGTAATTTCATAAATTATATTATTAAAACCCAATTATTTACATAGTATATATCATCAAAATTCTAATCTATTCTCCCCTATTTATCTACCTCCAATTAACAAAAGTTACCTCGCACGCTGTTTGCAAATCTGAATTATTCTGTTTAACTTTGAAACCTTAAGGTATACAACTATGAACATCCGTATTTCGCAGTTTCTGAATGCAGAAAACATAACTCAGTCTCAGTTCGCCGACACGATCGGCGTTGCGAGGGCCAGCATTTCGCACATAATCTCAGGCAGGAACAAGCCGAGCTATGATTTCATATCTTCCGTAATGAAACACTACCCCCGCCTGAATCCGCAGTGGCTGATTTTAGGCAAAGGGCGAATGTATATCAACCAGGAACAGCAGCAGGACCTACTTTTCCCTGTCGAGAC
>CABQAB010000265.1 GCA_902461985.1 uncultured Bacteroidales bacterium
ACATAATCGACCACCCTATGATACAGCACAAGCTGACAATCATGAGGGACAAGAACACCGGATCCAAGGATTTCAGGCAGCTTCTCACTGAAATTTCGCTTTTCATGGGCTATGAAGTCACCCGTGACCTGCCGCTCACATACAAGGAAATCGAGACTCCGATCTGCAAGATGACCGCCCCGAAAGTTTCAGGACGCAAACTCGCTATTGTCCCGATTCTGCGTGCGGGAACAGGAATGCTGGACGGCATGCTCACATTGGTTCCAGTTGCAAAGGTAGGACACATAGGATTATACCGCAACGAGGAGACCCACGAGCCGGTCGAGTACTACTGCAAACTCCCGGAGGATATACAGCAGAGGCTCGTCATAGTGACTGACCCTATGCTTGCCACCGGAGGCAGTTCAGTGGATGCGCTCACGATGCTGAAAAAACACGGCTGCACCAACATCCGTCTCATGTGCCTTGTAGCGGCACCTGAAGGCATCGCCAAAGTCCAGGAAATGCACCCTGACGTAGACATCTATGTCGCTGCCGTTGATGAAAGACTCAACGAAAACGCCTACATCGTCCCCGGTCTCGGCGACGCCGGAGACCGTATTTTCGGCACAAAATAACACAGGTTCACCGTCAGGCACAACATATCAACAGGACAACAGCGGACTCCCGACAACGATATGGAATTCAAAGTCATCACTTCCAACAGTTTTGACAAGGAACTGCTGGAAGATTTTCGTAAAATATACCTCGCCTCGTTCCTCGACAAGAACGAGAGTGAACCTTACGACAGTATCCTGGAACGAATCCGGTCTCATGATTCGTTCCCCGCTACCATTGCAACCATTCTGACGGATGAAGGGAAAACTGTAGGAGGCCTTGTCTCGGACTATTACCTCTCAAATTCAAATCCCAAGGCACTTGACCTGGAAATCATATACCTCGCCGTTGCCCCAGAATATAGAAAGAAAGGTTTCGGGTCGGCTTTGATTGGCAAGGGACTCGAAATTTCAGTTTCTGCTGCAGAAAAAGAGACAGGAAGAAAAGTCAGACGGGTATATTTTGAAACCGAAAACCCCTTCTTAGTCAAGGTTGAATCATTCGATCCTGTTGCAAGGCTCAAGTTCTTCGCCAATATCGGAGCCAGAAGAATACCTGTTGAATACAAACAGCCGCCTCTTGCACAGGAATCCGGATGGGCGGAAAACCTGTTCCTCATGACCCTGCCTCTCGATGAAGACGAAAAATATGTGAAAAAGGATGAAGTAGAAGAATTCCTGCATGAATTCTACCGCGGTTTAGGGGTGACGGACTATACGAAGCTGAAGGAAATGGACGATGAACTGTCTTTGCGGGAGGACAAGAAAGGCAGAATAGAGTTGGAGGACCTTAGAGAACACAGTATGTTCAGAATCGGAGGTTCTTCCGTACTTTTCCATTACAGGGTCTATCCGGAAAATTCCGGTTTTGACGAAGAATACGGTTCAAGACAATGTTCAGTTTTCGGCTCGTACGAATGTGACCTGATGGATTACACACACCAGACCAATCCGCCGTTCAAGACCTGTCACGAAAAAACCGTCAAGAACGTACAGATATGCCTCCCCGCCTTTTACAAATATACTTCCGAGGGAAGGAGCACCCACAGGATCTCAGAACAGGAAAGCATCAACGCAGACATTTCCATAAATTACTCATACCGGCCGGGGGCTGTTGACATCAATGAAAAATACATTATGTCGGTTGTGGTATCACCGGCAGATGGCTGCACTTTCAATGAACTTTCACTGATTAAACTCATTTCCGTTTTCGGCAGCAGACAAGAAAATTTCGAGGCTTACGTCCGCGAAGAAGAGCGTGAAGATGGAGTCAAGTCAAACACGACGAACAGAGGAATAGACTCAGCATTCAAGATACGTCTCCCTGACAATAACCATAAAGAGGGACTGTCCCCTGCAGAATTCCTCAAAGCACACGTTACGGGCGGCAGTGCAAGGTTCGAATGTCTACGCGTCGGAGTTTCGGAACTGGAACTCTCTATGCTGACTGACAGCAGAGGCGGGAAAGTATTCAAATCCTTTGACGACTTCTACTCTGAGGCAGTATGCGAAGACCCGGTAGAGAATGAGTGGAACAAGGCCCTGTGCGGAATCCTATTAGGTATATTTGACTTCGGCCGGATGAACAGTTCCGAGATTTATGACACACTCAAGCCTGTCGTAAAGCGTAAATCATCGATAAGTATTATGAGCCGCGGACATTTGGCAAGAATCAAGTACCAGAGCGAAGAAGAGTATGAAAGAGTTGACAAGATATTCATGTCTCCATATCTTATCATACCGGACATCGCTTTGGTATATAAAGAGATGGCTCTTGACAAAAACGAAGCGAAACTGGAAAGACCACTGGAGATTCTGGCAGGAAGCAAAATCAGAAAGAAGCCGCACAGGAGATATTACTTCAGATATTTCAGCAGAATCCAGGCCGCAACCGAAGAATTACAGAAAATACAGATTTCTCTGTCGTCAGAATATGTAGATTCATGTTTTCACTATGAAAGTGAAAGAGCCATAATGGAAGCCGGGGAACTGCAGCGCGGACTCAAGGGCAGGCATGTGCGGCTCAACCATCTGGTCAATATCAGACTGGGAGAGATTGCAGCACACAAAGCGCAATACTCAAGCGCGATGGATGCGGTTCAGAATGCTATCCTTATGATTCTCGCAGTCATGCAGGTTGTGGTCGCATTCAAAGACAATATGCCTATGTGGCTCAAAATCAGTTCAACTGTCGGCATCGTAGCCATATGCCTGTTGTGGGGCATCTGGAGGGCGAAACGGCAGCTGGACGATTAGTTGTCATGAATTTTTGTCACTGCTGGACATACCTCAGAGGTGAATTCGTTTAAACGGTGCATCCGTTGATTTATCTGGCATATAATCAAAACACGACAACCTCAGAGATTGTCATCTCGACCGGGCGGAGCGAGTGGAGAGATCTGCTTCAGATTTCTCCATGCGGTCTCCTACCTTAGTCGAAATGACAGAGCAGGTGGCATCCGCCAGCTTTTATTTTGTCGGAGACAAAAAAAGGGAGCCGATATTCTTCAATATCGACCGTAAGGATTCTTTGATGCTGACAGCATCAAAGACGGCTTCAGCCGTCGCGGCGGAGCGACGGAATGAAATGAAGGAGCGGAGACGCCGGACGGAACACAGTGGAGTCCGCATGCCCCGGGGCTGGCTG
>CABQAB010000266.1 GCA_902461985.1 uncultured Bacteroidales bacterium
AGCAGAGGCAGCCGGCCATGGACTTCATGAAACGGGAACTCCAGGCGCACCGCCCGCCGGCAAATATAATGGCGGCATTGCGGAGACTTGGCATGTAGTCCTACAGAACAGGTAAAACTGTCGGCCTGCAAGTCCCGGCTTTCATTTTTACGGGAAATAAGACAGAAAATATGTAACTTTGCGGGTTGCATCTGACCGTCCGGCGAAAGCCGGACGAGATACGCAGATTACTGACAGATAAAAAAAACAATTATATGAAAAAGATTTATTTGATTATGGCTTCAGCATTGCTTGCGGCAGGCTGCGGGAATCAGCCGGCGGGAGAGAAAGTCCCTGCAATCGATTTGGCGAACATAGACACCACGGTGGCTCCGGGACAGGATTTTTACGCTTATGCGACAAACGGGTGGAGGGAAAACCATCCGCTCAAGAAAGAGTATTCCCGTTACGGGTCTTTTGACATACTGAGGGAAAACAATGAGCACCGTCTCAACGAACTTTTCCAGGGACTCACACAGCTCAAGACTAAGAAAGGCAGCGTGGAGCAGAAAATAGCGGATCTCTACACCATGGGTCTCGATTCGCTCAGGCTCAACGAAGAGGGAGCGGCCCCAGTTCTCCCCTATCTTGAGAAACTCGAAGAGGTGAACGGCACAGAGGACTTCGCAAGAGTGCTTGCCGAAATGTCACTTTACGGCGGCGACGGTCCTTGGGGAACAGGCGTGGATGCCGACCTTATGGACAGCGAAAGCAATGTGCTATATCTCGGACAGAGCGGACTCGGGCTCGGCAACCGCGACTACTATCTCAACGCGGAGAACGCCTCCCTGAGAGAAGGTTACGTGAATTTCCTCACAAAAATATTCAGCCTTGCAGGATATGCCGATGCTGCGAAGAGGGCTGCTGACGCCATGAGCCTTGAAATGGCCATTGCAGAGCCTTACTGGTCAATGGTGCAGCAGAGAGACATCGCCTCCCAGTATAACCCTATGTCTTTCAAGGAAATATTCGAGGCTTACCCTAACCTCCATTTGGATTTGTTCATGGAAGGCATGGGCATTCCTGAGCAGGACAAGGTCATAGTCGGACAGAAATCCTATTTCGAGGCTCTGGACAAGATTTTCGAATCCGTCAGCCCGGAGGTGCTCCGGCACTATCTTCAGGCCAATCTGCTTTCATCTGCCTGCGGAAGCCTGAGCGATGACTTCACTGACGCATCGTTCGAATTCTTCTCGAAGCAGATGGCAGGAATCGAAGAGCAGCAGCCGCGCTGGAAAAGGGCAATGAAAGCTCCTAACAGCGTGCTTTCAGAGGCTGTAGGACAGATGTACGTGAAGAAATATTTCCCTGAAAAGGACAAAAAGAGGATGTTGGAGATGGTACGCAACATCCAGACTGCACTCGGACAGAGAGTTGCGGCCTTAGACTGGATGAGCGGGGAGACAAAGGCGAAGGCCCAGGAAAAGCTTTCGGCTTTCACCGTCAAGATAGGCTATCCTGACACATGGAAGGACTATTCTTCATTGGAAATCAACTCCGCAAACTCATATTACGAAAACCTCCGTGCCGCTTCACACTGGTATGTTGCCGAGAATCTCGGAAAACTCGGAAAACCTGTGGACAAGGCCGAATGGGGTATGAGCCCTCAGACCGTGAATGCCTACTACAACCCTACGACCAACGAAATATGCTTCCCTGCCGGCATTCTCCAGCCTCCTTTCTACAATCCGGACGCTGACGACGCAGTGAACTACGGAGCAATCGGAGTCGTAATCAGCCATGAGATGACTCACGGATTCGACGACCAGGGAAGGCTTTTCGACAAGGACGGGAATATGAACAACTGGTGGACGGAAGAGGACGCCGAAGCATTCAAGGCCAAGGCCCAGAAACTTGTGGAGCAGTTCAACGCCGTGGAAATCCAGCCGGGGCTGTTCGCAAACGGAGCCGCCACACTCGGAGAGAACATAGCAGACCAGGGCGGACTCAGAATAGCCTACACCGCACTGCAGAACTCATTCGGCCCGCATCATCCTGCCGAAATTGACGGATTTACCGCCGAGCAGCGTTTCTATCTCGCATACGCGACACTCTGGGCACAGAACATTACCCCTCAGGAAGAGGCACGGCTTACCCTGCTCGACGTACACTCGCTCGGCAAGAACCGTGTAAACGTGACCGTACGCAACCTCGGCACATTCTTCGAAGCCTTCGGAATCAAGGAGGGCGACGCCATGTTCCGTCCGGAAGAGGAAAGAGTGGTTATATGGTAATATATTAAAATTCAAGATACTATGGAAAGAAGAACAAGGGTCAGATTCGCTCCGTCGCCGACAGGACCTCTCCACATGGGAGGAGTGAGAACCGCCCTCTACAACTACCTCTACGCCAAGCAGCACGGAGGAGATTTCATAATCAGAATCGAGGATACGGATTCGCAGAGATTCGTACCCGGTGCGGAAGCCTATATCATCGAGGCACTCAACTGGTGCGGAATCATTCCTGACGAAGGAGTGGACGAGAACGGACATATAGTCGAGACCGCTTCGGAAAAGCATCCTCATGCTCCGTACAGACAGAGCCAGAGAAAGCCTATCTACCGCAAATACGCGGAGGAACTCGTGAGCAAGGGCTACGCCTACTATGCATTCGACACTGCAGAGGAACTGGGAAAGCTCAGGTCGGAGATGGAAGCCCGGAAAGAGACCTTCATCTACAACCACAGCACGAGGATGTCCCTGCGCAACTCGCTCAGCCTGCCAGAAGATGAGGTGAAAAGACTCCTGGAAGAGCGCACGGACTGGACCATCAGGTTCAAGATGCCGGAAGACAGAGTCGTGAAGATGGACGACCTCATCCGCGGCCATGTGGAGGTGAATTCAGGCACATTGGACGACAAGGTCCTCTGGAAAAGGGCTGACGAACTGCCTACCTACCATCTTGCAAACATCGTGGACGACCACCTTATGGAAATCACCGAGGTCATCCGCGGCGAGGAATGGCTGCCGTCGCTTCCGCTGCACTATCTGCTTTACGAGGCATTCGGCTGGCAGGACACCATGCCCCGTTTCGCCCACCTGTCCCTGCTTCTCAAGCCGGACGGCAAGGGCAAACTCAGCAAAAGGGACGGCGACAGGCTCGGTTTCCCGGTGTTCCCGCTCAGATGGGTCAATGCGGAAGGAGAAGTATCGCGCGGCTACCGTGAGGACGGATATTTCCCTGAGGCTTTCGTGAACATGCTG
>CABQAB010000267.1 GCA_902461985.1 uncultured Bacteroidales bacterium
CCGAGCCGAGTTGGGCCTCCCGTACATTTGCTGACAGCGACGAACTCGTGAACGCCATAATCTGGGAAAGGGCATACGAGATGTGCGGGGAGGGCCATGAATGGTTCGACACCCACAGATGCGGCGCGAAATGGCTTTCCGAACAGATTGCCGTGCCTCTGAACGAGTTTCTGCAGCAGCCTGAGCAGGGTCCGGGGGATGACAACGAGGGCATGTTCAAGTACAACTATGTCGGTACTCTGGCCCCTGTCGAGCCGTCCGAACTGCGCAAGAGCCTTCTCTGCGCATTCCCGGTGACCACCGAGGGACTGTATAATACCGCGATAGACCCTGTCGCTGACCAGAATGACTTTTACTGGCAATAATTTTTCTTAACCATATAAATTGATTGATATGACGAAGATTGTTTCAAAAAAATTGTATGTCTCACCGGATGTCGCGGAGATGGAGATAAATACTGAATGTGGAGTGGCTGTTTCTTCAGGTGATGAACCTGTGAATGACACGGGAATGCCACCTTATTATGAACTTGTTGAATGGTAGGCTTATGAAAAGGATTATATCGTCTGTTGCATCTGTGCTTGCCCTGTGCTCGACCGTGGCCTGCACGAGGGAGAATCTGTCTGAAAATGCGTCTCAGGGTGCTCCCATGCTGAATGCGTCCGCTTCCTTGGACGAAGGAAAGACAAAAGTCTCCTATGCGGAGAATGAAGAACGCAATTTTTGCGGAACATGGGAGGAGGGCGACGTGATTTTCGGCTTCAAGGAGGACGGAACTCCGTTCGATTTCACTGTAAGTTCCGTTGCCGACGGGACTGCCGTGCTCAGCCAGATTGGGGAGACCCTGTTTGCAGCCGGTGACGTGCTCTATGCGATACATCTGCCCGGCAGGACCTCGGCGGATCTGTCGGGGACTTCTCTCGCGGTGGATTTCTCGAAACAGTCCGCGGACTGTCTGCCGTCGCTCGTGCTGAGTACGGCCGTAGTGACAGAAGGCCCGAGCGTACATTTCCAGTTTGAAAATGCCGTTTCTGTCGTGGCTTTGAAAAATCCGCTTTTCGGCGGGGAATTCTCGGAAGGGAAGAAGGTTGTAAAACTTGTGCTGAGCAGTCATGAAATCGTCAGTTCGGGAGTGGTGTCGGTGCAGGGCGGCAGACTCGTCTTTGCCGGGGATGCTCCATGCAACTTTATCGAGAAGGAAGTGGATATGCCGGCAGTGGCCTCAGCTTCTGGATATACGCTCGAAGCCCCTGTGTATATAGCCGTTCCGGCCGGAAAGATTGCAAAAATATCCGCTCTGGACAACAAGAACGGATTTTATGAATATCCGATAGACAAGACTGCGGAGACTGGGAAATATTACATGATTGACGGCAGGACGCTTGCAAAGGCTGAACTGCCTGCCGGAACTTCAGTCGTCACCTCAGGAGTGGAGTGGTCGGTGTCCAATCTCGGAGGAGACAAGAGCACGGCTGCCGGAAACCTGTACCGCTGGTGCGACGACGGACTGATTTACACCGAGGTCTCTTCTTCCACTGTCACACCTGATGCCTCCCATCCGCAAGGTTTTGCCAATTATCCCGGCGAAATCTACTGCACCGAAGCGGATGTCTACAGCAAATACAATGAAACCGGCTTAGTTCTGGAACCCGTCGATGACATAGTGCAGCTGACATATCCGGGAACGGGCTGGAGGATGCCGACTGTGGAGGAATTCCAGTCTCTCGCCGCCCTGAAGGACAACTCCGAATACACAGTCAGCCTTAACGACAATGGTTTCGTCGGAATCAAATATACCAGAAATTCCGATGACGCCACCGTGCTGCTCCGCGGCAACCAGCCTTGCAGCGGCAGCAAGGCCGGCACTGCAGCTGCCACAAACATAGGCAGATACTGGACTTCAAGCTCGACGACTGATGCTTCGAAAGCATATGCGGCACAGTATTTCAGAGTGGTAATAAGTAGCAAACTCGCGACCGGAGCAACGCAGACCGGAGTGCAGAAAAGATATTTCGGCTATTCGGTACGCCCGGTGAAACCTGTACAGAGTAAAGAATAATATGAAAAACCGTCTGATTTCAACGGCCGTACTTCTCGTCCTCGCCATTTTTTCCGCAGCACTTTCCTACGGACAGAATCCTTGTACCGACATTGCCGACAGCATAGTCCCTGTGCAGACCGCACATCCGCGGCTCTTTCTCAGGGACAGCGACATCAAGGGCATAAGGAAGAGTCTCGGCCGCAATCCGGTCTTAGCCTCCATGCACAAGACAATGATGAGCGTCGCCGATGACTGTCTCGAAAAGGATACTCCGTTAGAGTACAGGAAAGACGCGTCCGGCAGGCGCATATTGAAAGTCAGCAACGAGGCTGTGCGCAGGTTGGTGAGCCTTTCCTATGCCTGGAGGATTACCGGCAACAGGCTCTATCTCAACAAGGCCGAGGAAAACATAGAGGCGGTCTGCGGGTTTCCGGACTGGAATCCGTCCCATTTCCTCGACCCTTCCGAGATGGCCTTCGCAGTGGCTGTCGCCTATGACTGGCTTTACGGAAGCCTTCCTCAGCCCGTGCTCGACAGGATGGCGGCCTGCCTGAAGGATTATGCGATGGAGGAGGTCGCCCACGGGGTCGGACAGCATATCTTCACCCGCAGCGGGAACTGGAACCAGGTCTGTACGGCCTGCATGAGCGCGGCCGCGATTGCCACATGGGAACTCAATCCGGAACTTTCCGCCGAAATCATCAGAAGGGGCGTTGAGGGCAACAGGAGGGCCGTGGCGGAAATATATTCCCCGGACGGGGCTTTCCCTGAAGGGCCTGGCTACTGGGAATACGGCACCTGTTATCAGGAATATCTGAACATACTTCTCGAAGACGCGTTCGGAACGGATTTCGGACTTAACTCGACAGAGGGCTTTTCAAAGGCCGGCCGCTACAAGGCGTTCACGCGCAGCGGCGCAGGGCATGTGTTCAACTATTCCGACAACAGCGATATTCTGGTCGCCTCTCCCGGACTATGGTATTTCGCATGGAAGTTCGGCGACAGCGGAGTGCTCTGCGACGAGATGCGGCTGCTCGAAGACGGCAGCGGGTATTTCAAGGACCGCCGCCTGTTAGTCGCATTGGTTTCGGCATGGAGAATGGGCAAGGTACGGATCGAACCACCGGCCGGACGTCTTTATGTCGGCGGCGGAAAGGTCCCTGTGCTTATGGCAAAGACAGGCTGGGACAAGGA
>CABQAB010000268.1 GCA_902461985.1 uncultured Bacteroidales bacterium
GTCCCCGTTGCTGTCCTTGACAGAACCTTTGACGAGGCTCTGGGCAAAGACCGGCGCGGCTGCCAAAATGGCGGACAATATCAAAACAAATCTTTTCATATGCTTTCAATCCGTTTGTCGACGAGGTGCAGAAGGTAGCGGTCACCTGAGCGGCGTACCTTTCTGCGGGTCTCTTTCAGTATTCCGTACCAGATTTGCGGGTCTTCGGAATTAGTGGCGAGACCGTAAATCTGGTCTATGAACATCTCCCTCTGGTATCTTGTAAACTCGCTGTCTTCCTTGCTCCAGAAATAGTCCATGATGTCTGTGGCCGCGTCAGCCTGGGAATAGGTGTCAGGACCGAGATTGCGGCATCTGGACAGTCCGTTGAGCTGGATGAAGATGAAGTTGGTGAAATATTTCCGTATGAAATCCGTATACGGGCCTTCGAGTTCGAGACAGGAGCAGTTCGCGTCCACCCAGGAGAGTGAATCAATGAGCCTGAGCATTTCCCTGAGATATTTCCGCTGTTCATCCCGGGGGACCGGAACTTTTGCCGCCGTTTCAGCCGAGGCGTCAGGTTCATGGACATACATGCCTCCGATGAATTCGAATCCGTGACGGACATAATCGAGCAGCTGGTCCAGAATGTAGTTGCGCATATAGCTTCTGAAAGTCAGGTCCTTGTCTTCTTCCGCAACCCATTCGTCAAGGTGGGTTACGGCATATTCCAGATGCTCTATTCCCTTGGAGACAGAAAACATCACATCATTGCCGAGATCTCCGTACTCGGCCCGCGGATCATAGAAAGCCTTGGGCTTCTGCAGGGCCATGAATGCCGTTTCAGCCTTTCCGGCATTGTCTTTCAGAGCCTTGAGAACCTCATCATAACCATATTTGTAGAGACATTCGAGGGCGAACACATCAGCCGTACCGGTTTTTGTCTGGATGAAAAGCGCGTCAGGACTGTCAGTGAGATAGTTGAAGGGCAGACGGTCCATAACCGCGGACGAGAGCCCGTGTGCATTGGAGAAATCTGCCGAGGCTATGTCTTCCGAAGAGTATGTGTAGGAGCCTATGAGATTGTCCCTCAATCCGAGGCAGTGACCTATTCTCCTCATCAGCACCGAGCAGAGGGCATCCCGCATAAGTCCTTCATCCACATTCAGCTTCCTTGCTTTTTCGCTGGCTGCGGAAGTCTGGAACATAAGCATTGTCTGGAGTTTTTCCTGCACTCCGTGGTTTACGTAGATGTCTGATGCAAGTATCTCTCCGCTGCGCGGGTCGCAGATTTTCCTGTCAAAGATTTTCTGGACAGGGGATATGACATAATGAATCATGTTTTCGCCGCTTTCTCCCCGTACGGATGCCAAAGGCCTGCCGAGCCCCGCTTTTTCAAAGGCTTCGTTCCAGTTCCCGACTGCATCTTCGGCAGCCCCCGCCCATGTTTCAGGGAAATTGCTGTCTATCGTAAAAACCAGCGGAGCGTCAAGTCTGCGGCGCACGGTGATGAATTCTTCCCTGCTTCCGCTGCCGTCAGGATTGTAGCTGCGTCTCCGGTACGAGGCATATCCCGCCCTCCTGTCAGCCTTGACTGCAGGCAGTGGATTCTCCGGCAGCAGACGTAGCCAGTATGCTGTTTCTGCCGTCATCAGCTTCTTTTCATCGGCGGCGAACACACCTAAGAATGCGGATTTGACCTTGAATGTGTAACTGCTGCTCACACTTGCGGAAAGCGAATCGGCACTGACTCCTAAAATGACGGTCGAGCCGCTCTGGTAATCGCCCGTCCTCTTCACATAACCTTCGGAAGCATTGAAGGCATCGGGACTCAGAGGGTTGTTGAATACGGACTTTGCCGTGACAAAGCTGCTGACATCTACGACACTGGCATATCCATGTCTGCTCACAATTTTGAATGTTCTGACCACAGCAGGTATATTCGCCCTGGCGACAGCCTTGCGCACATACGGCTCCGGACTGATTTCGAAATGTGAAGGAACGGCGGCGACTATGCAGCTGTCTTCCATTGAAAAGACTATTTCCACCGGCTCTGCAGGCACGAAACCGCTGTGGCATTCGAGCGGATTGCTGCATTTCTCCACCACGGACCCGAAGAGAAATGACCTGCCAAGCAGAGAGTCCGGCAGTTCGAGATATACTTTCTGACCGACCTTATGCAAAGTCACGAGCCCTTCAGCCTTGGCGTCCTCCTTGCTGAACAGGCTGTCATAGTCTTTTGCTCCGGCAGAAACGGCCGCACAGAACAAAAGCAGTGATATTATGAGTTTCCTTTTCATTTCAGGGCCTTTTCAATGGAACGGTTCAGCAATTCGTAATGGAGGCGCGTCTGACGGTCAGTGCATCCGTGTGCTCTTCTGCGCACAATCTTCTGTGTCTCAAGCAGTTTGTCGTAGAACATGGCAGATTTGCTCTGTGGCACGAAATAACTCAGGGCCGGTTCGTTGTATGCGGATTTTTTCTCCGTAGCGTTCTCGATTTTCACACCTGCACCTTCGCCGAGATATTTCAGATAGAGCCTCTGCATGGCCATCTCGTTTTTATCTGCCTTCTGCCTGCCATGGGACCAGATGTGGTCATGAAGCCTGTCAAGACATTCCTGAGGGGTGAACGGCTTGCTTTCCTCCGATTTGACTGCCGAAAGTTCCACTTTTTCAGGACAGCTGAGCAGCATTTTCATAAGCCATTCCCGCACGTCTTCTGACGGCAGGTCTAAAAGTCCCAGACCATCCATGAGGGCGCGGTTGTCGAGCCATTCAATCTCGTCCAATTGTTTCAGAAGGAAATCGAAAGCTGCCTTCTGACGCTTTGCATCCACGCTTCTGAACATAGGTACGGGATCGCCTTCCATCTTTTCATAGAGGTTTATGCCGCCCACGGTCGCGAAAACATGGCTCAGATAGTAGAGATACTGCTCTTTGACCGCATCGAAAGCTGTCTGCCTGAAACTGTAGTCGGGGTCGTCTTCACCGACCCATGAATCGAGGCTGGCGAGAATATATCTGAGATTCTTCACTCCGTACTCGGAAGCCTTCACGGCATCGTCACCCAAGTCCTCGTTCTGGCTGCGCGGGTCTATGACCGTGGATTGCTGCTTGCCGTAGCGGTAAACCGGGTCGAAAGAAGCTTCGTGAATCCATTGCGACGTGGTTTCGTATTCTTCCCACATATCCGCAGCTCCGAAAACGGGCATATAGTTCCATTTTAGGGCATA
>CABQAB010000269.1 GCA_902461985.1 uncultured Bacteroidales bacterium
CTCGTAACTACCAAAAAGGGCGGTGAAGGCAAGGCTCAGGTGAATTACAACGGTTCTTTCACGTTCCAGATGCCGTCCACTATGCCGGAACTGGCGGGCCCGGTAGATGCCATGACTCTCTATAATGAAATGGCGTTGAACAAGGCTGACGGCAGCGGTTCAAGGACTTTCACTGAAGAATTCATAAACAAGTACAGAAGCGGAGAACTCAAGGCAGCAGACTGGAACTCCCTGGTCTTTTCGAAAATGTCCCCTCAGACGCAGCATGACCTGAGCATTTCGGGAGGAACTGAAAAATGCAGTTACTATGTGAGCATGGGATATATGTATCAGGAAGGATTCTTCAGGAGCCGCGACTTGAACTATTCGAAATACAATATCCGCTCGAACATTGAAGCAGAGGTAGCCAGAGGTCTGAAATTCAATGCAAACATCAGCGGTGTGGCAGACAATCGCAACACTCCGGATTCAGACGCAGTCTCTCTTATCAGAAACCTTTGGAAGCAGGGTGTCCTGTTCCCGGCCTACGTGGACGGATATGATGATATTCTCAATTACGAAGGGCTGGACCTGATGCAGAATACTGTGGCCATGATGACCAAAGAAATTTCCGGCTACAAGAAGTATGGCAAGAAACAGTTCCAGGGTTCCGCCTCTCTCGAATATGATTTCGGCACTCTGACCGATGTTCTCAAAGGTTTCAAAATCAAAGGTATGGCAAGTTATGACTATGGCTTTGACAACAATGAATTTTTCAGGAAATCATACAATCTCTACTCAAAGGACGAATTGACGGGCGAACTCATTTCCAAAGAGTTTCCGGACCATTCGGACCGTCTGACCAAAGAACATTACGCCAGGCAGCAGGTCCTCGGACAGATTCTTCTGAGTTATGACCGTACTTTCGCGGAAAAACATTCAGTCAGCGCCACCATTGGTTATGAGGCCCAGAGAAGGGATGGTGACAATTATTATCTTATGGGGGACCTTGCATTCAGTTCTCCATACCTTACTGCACTTAAGGACAAGACAGAATCGACTTTGGTGGACATAAATCAAAGCATCGGTTCGCTGTACAAGATTTCCTATCAGGCTCTGATCGGAAGAGCGAACTACTCTTACGACAACCGCTATCTTGCCGAGTTTCAGTTCCGTTATGACGGTTCGTCAAAATTCGCTCCTGGGCATCAGTGGGGATTTTACCCGTCTGCTTCGATCGGCTGGAGAATCTCCGAGGAGACGTTCTTCAAAAAAAGTGCGGTCTCATCAGTAATCAACCAGTTCAAGGTCAGGGCGAGCTACGGTTCTCTTGGAGACGACAGTGGACTTGATTACGAGTGGATTTCCGGCTATGTCTATCCTGCCACAGGAAGAGACGCAGAAAAAGGCTATTACAGCGGTTATGCTCCGGCATATTTAATCGGGAATGAACTTGTATTCGGAGTATCGACAACGCCTCTGCCTAACGTCAACATTACATGGCTTACATCAAGGACTTTTGACGTAGGTGTGGATTTTGAGGCATGGAACGGAATGTTCGGACTGACTTTCGACTATTTCGACAGGAGGCGGGAAGGCGTGTTCGGCCAGAATTCTTCCTCTCTTCCTACAGTCGTAGGATCCAGCGCACCGGTGGAAAATCTGAACAGCGACCGCAATTTCGGACTCGAACTTGAACTTTCGCACAGGCATAAGGTAGGAGACTTCTCCTACAAACTCAACGGAATCGTGACAATCACCAGAAAGCAGAATCTGAAAGCATTCGGACAGGGGCCCTACGGCAACTCCTATGACAGGTGGCGCCATGACAATCTGACCAACCGCAACCAGGGCGTGCAGTTCGGATACGAATCGGCCGGCAGATATGAAAACTGGAATGACATCTGGTCATATGACACATACAAGGAAGGAGACATTCTTCCGGGCGACTATAAATATCTCGACTGGAACGAAGACGGTGAAATCAACAGTCTCGACGAGCATCCCTATGCCTACGACCAGACTCCGTGGATGAACTATTCCCTCGGTTTCAGTTTCGAATGGAAAGGCCTTGACTTCAGTATGCTTCTCCAGGGCTCTGCCCTTGGTTCCTACATGTACGACGAGCCTCTCTATTCAATCTGGGGCGCAAACGGCGGCGGAGCTCTGCAACAGTTTACCGACAGATGGCGTCCTGCAGGCAGTTATGATGACCCGTATGACCAGTCTTTGGAATGGGTTTCAGGGCATTACGCCTTCACCGGGCATAGTCCTGAAAAGAATTCCCAGTTCAACAGGGTCAGCACTTCCTATCTCAGACTCAAGAGCATAGAAATAGGATACACCATACCTAAGATCAATAAATCTTCTTTCGGTCTCAGGGTTTTCGCCAATGCATACAATCTTCTGACCTTTACTGGAGTAAAATATGTCGATCCTGAGCATCCGGATTCCGACTACGGAAGAATGTATCCTTTGAACAAAACTGTGACACTCGGCTTGTCCCTTTCATTCTGATCTTAGCATACAATGAAAAGAATTATGAAAAAAATAGCAATACCGCTCATATCAATACTCGTTGCCGTATCCTGCATCGATATGAATCTTACCCCGAACAATGTAGTGACCGATGACGATCTGATGGGATCAAACAAGGGCATGGCCATCTATATGACCAGGATGTACAGCCAGATGCCTTTCGAAGACTTCAAATATATGGCAGCATGGGGTTTTGAATACAACGGCTGGCTCGGCGCCTTAGGAATTGACGGCTGTGGTGAGTGTATGAACAGAGACGATGTGTTCAGGACATTCCGAAGTGAAAGAACTCCGTTCTGGGGTCAGGCTTTCGTTCTGCTCAGGGATGCCAATCACCTTATTGAGGCCTTCCCTTCATACAGGTCTTCATACAATGACGCAGAATATTCGTTCTATCTCGGACAGGCTTATTTCGTCAGGGCATACACATTCTATCAGATGGCAAGGAGATTCGGCGGCATTCCGCTCGTGACCCGCACCATTTCTTATCCGGCTGAATCATCAGAACTTGAAATACCGCGATCTTCGGAAGAGGACACATGGAATCAGATTTGTGCGGATTTTGACAAGGCGGCAGAGCTCCTTCCCGAAACGGCACTGCTAAGCGGACTCGCAGACAAGTACGCAGTTCTGGCTTTCAAGGCCGAAGCTATGCTGTATGCCGGTTCTGTGGCGAAATA